>DATFWC010000438.1:0-6927 GCA_035259885.1 Xanthobacteraceae bacterium | reverse complement strand
GCGTACGGAGCGCCGCTTGCCGTCGGCAGGCGGCGCGCTCTTGCGGCGATAGATGCGCAGCCGCTTCAAGCGCCGCGGATCCGCATCGAACACCTCGATCTCGAAGTTGCCCGGCCCGGCCACGAGCTCGCCGCGCACCGGTACGCGGCCGATCTTCATGAACAGATAGCCGCCGAGTGTATCGACCTCCTCGGCGGCGTCGCCGATGTCGAACTCGGCGCCGAGGATCGCCGTCACGTCCTCCAGCGTCGCGCGCGCATCCGCCAGATACGAGCCGTCGCCCTGGCGCACGATCGACGGCGCCTCGTCCTCGTCGTGCTCGTCCTCGATCTCGCCCACCACCTGCTCGACGATATCCTCGATCGAGACGAGGCCTTCGGTACCGCCGTATTCGTCGATGACGAGCGCCAGGTGGATGCGCGTCGCCTGCATCTTGGCGAACAGGTCGATCACCGGCATCGAGGGGGGAACGAACAGGACCTCGCGGATGATCTTTGCGGCCACCAGCGGGACCGACAGATCGATCGCCGCGAGGTCGAGCTCGGCGGGCAGCGGCTTCTTGCGCTTGCCTTCGGCCTCCGCGGCCTGTTCCGCCATGTAGGCGACGAGGTCGCGCAGGTGAACCATGCCCACCGGATCGTCGAGGGTGTCGTTGTAGACAGCCAGTCGCGAGTGGGCGGCGCTCTCGAACACCTTGATCAGCTCGCCGATCGAGGTGTCCTGCTGCACGGCGACGATATCGGCGCGCGGCACCATCACGTCCTCGACCCGCCGCTCGCGCAGGCCGAGGATGTTCTTGAGCATGGTGCGTTCCTGCGGCGAGAAGCCGGTATCGGCCGGCGTGCCGTTCTCCAGCACCACTTCCAGATCCTGCCGGATCGAGCCCGCTTTCCAGCCGAACAGCGCGCGCATGACGCGCGCCCAAAAGCCCTCACTCTCGCGCGCAGGCTCGTCCGGCACCGGCACCGGCACGGGAAGGTTGGTCCGGTCGGTTCCGGTGATGGCGAGGCTGGGACTTGGCGCGTCGGTGTCAGGCATCGTGATCGGATGGTCAAATCCCGCGCATTTTACGTGATATGCGGATCGGGCACATCGAGCCGCGCGAGGATCCGGGCTTCGAGCCGCTCCATCGCGTCGGCCTCCGCGTCCGAATCATGATCGTAGCCCAACAGGTGCAGAAAGCCATGCACCGCAAGATGGGCAACATGATGGGCGAACGGCCTGCCCTCGGCGGCGGCCTCGCGCGCCACCGTCTCGTATGCGATGACGATGTCGCCGAGGAGCGCCGGCGCCGTGGCGGCGCCCTGCGCCGCCGGGAACGACAGCACGTTGGTCGGCTTGTCCTGGCCGCGCCAATCGCGATTGAGTTTTTGGATGGCGGCATCGTCGGTGAGCACGACGCTCACTTCTCCGCTTGCCGCCGGCAGGCCGGACACGACGGCGGCCGCGGCAGCGATGGCGTCGCGCACCGTGCCGGCGGCCGTGGGCGCTTCACGCCACAGGTCGGAGGCGACCTGGACATCGATGTCAGGTGCGGCGCGCGCCACGCGTCACTCCCTGGCCTTGCGCTCGCGCGCCGCGGCGTCGCGCCCAGCGGCGCTGGCGCGGGCCGCCGCGCCGGCGCCGTCATAGGCTTCGACGATGCGCGCCACGAGTTCGTGACGGATGACGTCCTGCGCCGTGAACATCACGTGCGCAATACCTTCGATCTCGGCCAGGAGCCGCAGCGCCTCGTCCAGGCCAGAGGTCTGGCCGAGCGGCAGATCGACCTGGCTGGGATCGCCAGTGACGATCATCCGGCTGTTCTCGCCCAACCGGGTCAGGAACATCTTCATCTGCATCGGCGTGGTATTCTGCGCTTCATCGAGGATCACGGCGGCATTGGAGAGCGTGCGGCCGCGCATGAAGGCAAGCGGCGCGATCTCGATCTCGCCCGACTGCAGCGCGCGCTCGACGATGCGCGAATCCATCAGGTCGAACAGCGCATCGTAGATCGGCCGCAAATAGGGATCGACCTTCTCGCGCATGTCGCCGGGCAGGAAGCCCAGCCGCTCTCCCGCCTCCACGGCGGGACGCGAGAGCACGATGCGGTCCACCTCCTTGCGCTCGAACAGCGCGATGGCGTGGGCCACCGCCAGCCAAGTCTTGCCAGTGCCGGCCGGGCCAGTGCCGAACACCAGCGGGTGGCGCTTGAGCGCCCGCACATAGGCGTCCTGGCCGGCCGTGCGCGCGCGCACCGGGCGCTTGCGCAGGTTGATCTCCTCGAAGCCGGGGCGCGTGCCGGCATCGAAGTCGAACAACGAGCGCTGCGCCATGGCATGGCGCACCGCGCCCTCGACGTCGCCGGCCACCAGGTCATTGCCGCGCTTGAGCTGCTCGTACAGGCTTTCGAGCACGCGGCGGGCCTGCTCCACCGCCTCGCGCGAGCCTTCGATCGTCACGTGATTGCCGCGCGAGTCGGCGACCACACCCAGCCGCCGCTCGATCAGCGCCAGATTCTGCCCGTACTGGCCGAACAGCGTCGACGCCAGCCGATTGTCGTCGAAGGCGAGCACGGCCTGCGTGCTGGCGGCGGCGTTGCCGGGAACGAGCGGCTGGTCGGTTCCGAGCGTTGGCATCAGGCTCCCATGAATGCCGGCGTTGAGCGCTCCGACGCCGCCGGTGCGGCAGGCATATGCGCCGGTGCAAGCGCGCCGAACAGGCTATTCGACCCGATCTCCGTCACCGTGACGGCAACGACCTCGCCCACCAGGCTGGCCGGCGCCATGACCTGAACGGGCTGCAGATAGGGCGACCGCCCAACCAACTGGCCGGGCCGCTTGCCGGATCGCTCCAGCAGGACGTCGAAGGTGCGACCCAGGCAGGCGGCGTTGAAGGCGGCCTGGTGGCAATCGATTCGCGCCTGCAGGCGCTGCAGCCGCTCAGCCTTCACGTCCTCCGCGACCTGATCCATGCCAGCGGCCGGCGTGCCGGGGCGCGGCGAATATTTGAACGAGAACGCGCCGGCAAATCCCACCTCGTCGACGACGTCGAGGCTGGCGCAAAAATCCTCCTCGCTCTCGCCCGGAAAGCCGACGATGAAATCGGACGACAACGCCAGATCGCCGCGCACCGCGCGCATGCGGTCGACGACGCGCAGGTAGTCGGCGCACGTGTGGCGGCGGTTCATGGCGGCCAGGATGCGGTCGGAGCCCGACTGCAGCGGCAGGTGGAGATAAGGCATCAGAGCGGCGAGATCGCGATGCGCCGCCACAAGGCTGTCGTCCACATCGCGCGGATGGCTGGTGGTGTAGCGGATGCGGGCGATGCCGGCGACATCGGCAACGCGATGGAGCAGGCGGCCGAGCGTCCACGCGCGCCCGTCCGGACCCTCGCCGTGATAGGCGTTGACGTTCTGCCCGATCAGCGTGACCTCGCGTACGCCGGCCGCGGCCAGCCGCGTCACCTCGGCGACGACTTTTTCCACCGGGCGCGACACCTCGGCGCCGCGCGTGTAAGGCACCACGCAGAACGTGCAGAACTTGTCGCACCCTTCCTGCACGGTGACGAAGGCCGACGCGCCGCGCGACCGCGTCTTGTCGCGGCTCGGGGCCGTGAGGAAATCGAACTTGTCCTCGACCGGGAACTCGGTGTCGACCACACGCTCGCGCCCGGCGCGGGCCAGGAGATCGGGCAGCCGGTGATAGTTCTGCGGCCCGAACACCAGGTCCACGGCCGGCGCTCGGCGAAGAATCTCCTGCCCTTCCGCCTGCGCCACGCAGCCGGCGACCGCGATCACCACCCGGCGACCCTGTTGGGCCGCCTCTTCCTTGAGCTTCCGCATGCGGCCGAGCTCGGAATAGACCTTTTCGACCGCCTTTTCACGGATGTGGCACGTGTTGAGGATAACCACGTCGGCGCCCTCGGGCGCGTCAGTCTCGACATACCCCTCCGGCGCCAGGGTGTCCGCCATACGATGCGAATCGTAGACGTTCATCTGGCACCCGAACGATTTCACATGCAGCCTGCGCGGTCCGCTCATGCCCTCTGGGCCGGTCGCGGCCGGCCGTGTTTCACTCGTTATTTCAACACTTTCCAAGATTCACGGGGGTGCCCCTCGGCAGCCGCCGCACCCTCAGCACATATAGGGTTCGCGGGCAAAAAGGAAGCGATCCGGATGCCGGCTCAACGCTCGTCCGGGGCGCGGATGTCGGCGTCGCGGATCACCTGCGACCATTTGCCGATCTCCGATCGGATCAGGGCATCGACACTGTCGGCCGTGCTGGCTTCGCTGGTCATGCCGAGGTCGGCAAAGCGTTGCTGCACCTCGGGCTGGGCCAGGACGCGCTGAACCTCGGCATTGAGCCGCAGCACGACATCGCGCGGGGTGCCGGCCGGAACGACGACCGCGAACCAGGTCGCTGCCTCGAAGCCGGGCAGCGCCGTCTCGGCCACGGTGGGGATGTCGGGCGCGGCGGCCGAGCGCTGCGCGCTGGTCACGGCCAGCGCCCGCAGCGATCCCGCCCGCACGTTGCCGATCACGGCCGACAGGTTGGCGAAGATCAGGTGCAGCTGGCCGCCGAGCAGATCGTTGATGGCCGGCGCCTCGCCGCGATAGGCGACGTGCTGCATCTTGATGCCGGCCGTGACTGCGAACAGCTCGCCTGCCATGTGCGGGGTTGTCCCCAGCCCGCCCGATCCGAAATTGATGCGGCCGGGGCTGGCCTTGGCCAGAGCGATGACGTCCTGCACCGAGTGCGCCGGCACCGACGGGTGCACCACCAGCACCAGCGGCGACACGCCGGCGAGCGACACGCCGGAAAAATCCTTGGCCGGATCGCTGGAATATTTCCGATAGAGCTGGGGCGCGACGGCGAGCGTCGTCTGGCTCCCCATCATCAGCGTGTAGCCGTCGGGCGCCGACTTGGTGACGACGTCGCTGGCGATCAGGCCGCTGGCGCCGGGCCGGTTCTCCACCAGCACCGACTGGCCGAGCCCGTCGGACATTTTCTGCGCCACGATGCGGGCGATCACGTCGGTGCCGCCGCCGGCCGAGAATCCGACCATCATCTTGACCGGCCGGTCCGGATATCTGGTCGCCTGCCCGATCGCCTGCTGAGTCAGGCAGGCCGCCAGGACCAGACCCGCTAACATGTGCCTCGTCCCCATGGCTGCCCCCCTTTGGCAGGCGCGCGCGGCATTGCGGCGAGTCGTCAGCGCCGGGCCTTCTCGTCGTCGAGCGGGACCGCATAGAGCTCGAGCCGGTGCTCGATGAGCCGGTAGCCGAGCCGGCGCGCGACCTCGGCCTGCAGGCGCTCGATCTCCTCCGACTGAAACTCGATCACCTCGCCGGTGCGCAGGTTGATCAGGTGGTCGTGATGTGCTTCCGGAATCTGCTCGTAGCGCGCGCGGCCCTCGCGGAAATCATGGCGCTCGATGATGCCGGCATCCTCGAACAGCTTTACGGTGCGGTAGACGGTGGAAATCGAGATGTTGCGGTCGACCTCGGCGCAGCGGCGGTAGAGCTCCTCCACGTCCGGATGATCGGCCGATTCCGCCAGCACCCGCGCGATGACGCGGCGCTGCTCAGTCATGCGCATGCCTTTGGCAACGCATTGGGCTTCGATATTGGCGGGATTCCCCACGATCACCTCATCATCGGCCCCGGGCCACATCATAGGATTCTCGGCCGGGCTGGTCCATGCGAGCCGCAGCCGGGAAATCTCCTAAAGGTCGCGCCGCAGCACCAGCGCAGTGGCCGGGGCGCCCGACGCCTGCTGGTAATAGCCCGGGCGGCGGCCGACCTGGTGGAAGCCGGCGCGGTCGTAGAGTCGCAGCGCCGGGCGGTTGCCGTCCTCGACCTCGAGAAACACCGTGCCGACCGCCAGGCCGGCCAGGCGCCGCAGATGCCACATGAGCAGCTTTGCGGCGAGGCCGCGCCCGCGGCAGCGCGGCGCCACCGCAACCGAGAGAATTTCCGCTTCGCCGGCCGCCATGCGCGACAGGATGAAGCCAGCCAGTTCGCGCCCGATCGTCGCGCGGTGGGCGACGACGCTGGCGTCGAGCAGGAGCCGCTCCACCTCGTCCTCGCTCCAGCCGCGGCGAAAGCAGGCGCCGTGCAGCCCCGAGATGGCGCCGGCATCGCGCGGCCCGGCTTCGCTCAAGACCGGCTCGGTCCGCCCGAACAGGCCGCGGAGAAACGCCCCGATCGCCGCGAAAAACTGCGTCATCGCCGTGGCAGCCGGGCGGTGTCCTGTGGCCGTGCGTCGGGCGGGCGCAGGTAGAGCGGGGTCGGGGCGACGTCGGTGTGCGACGCTGCGGCACCGAGGCGCGCTACCCAGGCGATCGCCGGCGCCTCTTCCGCCTCGACCAGGACAGGGGACGCGGCGCCTGTCGGCCAGGCGGCGGCCAGCAATCCGGCGGCCGAACCGACGAGCCGTGCGGGAGCCGCCGTGGCGACGCGCACCGCATCCTCCAGGCTCGCCAGGCGCGGGCCGACCAGCGTCCGGCCGGCGCCGGCGAGAACCTGCAGGTAGACATGGCCATGGCGGGCGTCGATCGACGCCACCACGGCGTCGCCGGCCTCGTTGGCGATATGCGGCGCCGCATAGGCCGCGAGCGTGGAGACGCCCACCGCCGGCTTGCCCGACACCAGCGCAATGCCGCGCGCGGCCGAAATGCCCACGCGGAGCCCGGTGAAGCTGCCGGGGCCGGCCGTCACGGCAATACGGTCGAGTTGGTGGAAGGCGAGGCCGGCGCGGCCCATCACGCGGGCGACCAGCGGCATCAGGGCCTCGGCATGCCCGCGCGCCATCCCAAGAGTCTCGCTCGCCAGGACCTTGCCGCCGTCGGTGTCGAACACGGCGGCCGCGCAGGCTGCAAGCGCCGTGTCGATGGCGAGGATCAGCATCGCGGATAACGCATCGACGCAGGACGAAGACGGCCGGC
>DATFWC010000437.1:0-2148 GCA_035259885.1 Xanthobacteraceae bacterium | reverse complement strand
CAGCGCGTTATCTGCTGCCGCGCGAGACGCGCTCGATCTCGGCCCGCACCAGGCGCTCGACCAGCGTCGGCAGATTGTCGTCGAGCCAGCTCTTGAGCATGGGCCGCAGCATCTCCTTGACCAGGTCCTCGAGCGTCCTGGCGTTCTGCACCAGCACGGTCTGCGCGAGCGAGTTGAACGCGGCATCGACCGCCGCCCGCGTGGCGTCCGACACGATACGGTCCGGCGGCGGTACGGCGACCGGCACCGGCCGCGGAGGGGGCGGCGGCTCCGGTTCGGGTGCCGGCTCGGCGAACATGACGTCCGGCTCGGTGCCGATGGTGCGAAACGGCGGCGGCTCGGGCTCCGGCGTCGCCATGGCCTCGGTGAGATCGAGCACGTCCGCCTCCGGCTCGGGCGCCGGCGGGGCCGTCGGTGGCGGCGGGGGCGCGGGCGGCGGCTGGTCGAAGTTGGACAACATCGCGTCGATGTCGTCCTGACTCATGGCGGCGGGCTCGGGCGGCGCC
Source organism: Xanthobacteraceae bacterium (assembly GCA_035259885.1). GTDB lineage: Bacteria > Pseudomonadota > Alphaproteobacteria > Rhizobiales > Xanthobacteraceae > DATFWC01. The sequence continues at coordinate 1,642 of DATFWC010000437.1, read as the reverse complement.
GGCTTCGGTGCGCGCTTCGGCGGCGGCGCGGCGGCCGCCGGCTTGGCCGGCTCCGGCTTCGCCGGTTTGGCTGCATCGTCGTCGGCGATGATCCGTCGAATGGAGGCGAGAATCTCCTCCATCGACGGCTCTTGGGCCTTCGCGGGCTGGTTCATGGCCGCATCCTTCACCGCACCGGGCCCGCGTGCCTTCCCTAACGTAACGCGAATCACGCCCGACATGGCGCCATCAGTATGCCAGCGACTATCGCAGGTCGAAGGCCTAACGCAAGCAACAGCCTGTGGACAGGCTAACCATATCCCACCAAAGCTTGGGAAGAGTCAGCGTGTCGAGCGGATGAGCGATACCTCGCACAGGGCGCGCATCCAGGCCGAGCGCATGCGCGCAGGTGCGACATCGCGGCCCGCCAGCATGGACAGGGTGCCGGCCGCGGCGCGCCACCACCGCGTCACCATGCTGCCTCGCACCTGACCGCGCTCACGACGCCCCAGGCGCCACTCCGGGTGCCCATTTCCCGCGTCTCGCCACGCCCGATCAGGCATGGCGCCGGCGCGCGCCCGCGCCGCGATTAGGATCAACAGGAGGGCGGCGTCCATTGCTCCGTTTCCCGGAACCAGGCGACCTGGTGAACGAGCGTGCCGAGCCGTGCATGCGTGAGCTCGAGCGTGTAGCGGAACTCGCCGGCGCTGAGCTCCGCGTGGGTGACGCACAGCCGGCCCGGCGTCAGCCAGCGCGGCAGCCGCAGGCGCAATCCCAGGACCTGAACGAAGTAGCTGTCGCCGCGGAACACCAGCGCACCGTCGCCGACATGAACCGTGAGCGCCACGCCGATGCCATAGCCGACATATTCCTCGAGCCCGGTCGGGCCGGCGAACCGCTTCGCCGAGTGGATGATCTGGGGAAATCCGGCGCGGCGTGCATAGAGGCGCGTCCACACCTGGCCGCCCTGCGCCATGTCCTCGGTCACGGTGACGACGCTGGGGACGCGCACATCGGTGCGGAGCGGGAAGGGCGCGCCGACGAGCCGGAGCGCCTGGCCCAGCCACCAGCCGGCGCGGCTCAGCCGCGTCTCGACCACCTCACCGCTGTACACGATGGTGTTGCCACCAGCGAGACGCTGGGTGAAACGGCGGCGGATCGACGGCGGCAGCGCCGCCCAGTCGGCATCACCGATCAGCGTGCGGAAGCGCAGATCGCTCAAGAGATTCGATTGCGCCCGTCGCCGCTGCGGCGCCACGATGTCGGCATTGGGCGTCGGGCGTTTCATTTGCGTGCCGCCCGATCGGCCTTGAGCGACAGCAGGCGCACGATGCGCGACCCGAGGCGGATCAGTGCCGCCAGCTTAGGCTTCGGCACCGTGGTCATCTCGGCGTACCAGCGGTCCATGGTCTCGACGAAATCCAGCATCTCGCTGAGGCGCTTGCGCGCCACCGGATGGATGCTGCGATCGCGCTCGGCCTGGCGCACGCAGGCCTGCAGCGCCGTGACGGCGGGATCGAGTTCGCGTTCCTTGCGGCCGGCGGCGATGCGGGTGACGATCTCCCACAGGTCGGTCTCGGCCTCGAAATGGTCGCGGCGGTCGCCCTTGATCGGCACCCGCCGGATCAGGTTCCACGCCAGCAGCTCCCTGATCGAGGTCGAC
>DATFWC010000436.1:0-3492 GCA_035259885.1 Xanthobacteraceae bacterium | reverse complement strand
GGCGGGCCGGCATTGTTGTTGACCAGGATGTCGGGCTCGGGACAGGCGGCGAACAGGGCCTTCTGGCCCTCCGGCGTCGCCACGTCGGCCGTCACCGCCCGTACCTTGGCGCCGGTGGCGGCGCGGATCTCGGCAGCCGTGGTCTCCACGCGCGCGGCGTCGCGGCCATTGACCACGACGTCGCAACCGGCTTCCGCCAGGGCGGACGCGCAGGCGCGGCCAAGGCCGCGGCTGGAGGCGCAGACGATGGCCTTGCGGCCGGCAATGCCGAGATCCATGGGTCACCTTCCGGGAAAACAGTCGACGCGCGACAGCATAATCGGCATGGCCCGCGCGGGGAAATATGCTTGCCGTGCGCCGCTTGCCGGGCGGTTGGCGGAGGCGTACCGTCGCGGCGCATGCAGGACTTGGCCGATATCGTCCGGCTGCCCACGGCCGCCGACGTCGACGCCGCCGCGCAGCGGCTCAAGGGCGTTGCGTTGCACACGCCGCTCGTCGGCTCGCCGGTGCTCGATGCGCTGACCGGCGGGCGCGTCTTCCTCAAATGCGAGACACTGCAGCGCACCGGCTCGTTCAAGTTCCGCGGCGCCTATAACAAGGTATCGTCGATACCGGCAGATCGTCGGGCCGGCGGGGTTGTGGCGTTCTCGTCCGGCAATCATGCCCAGGGCGTGGCCGCCGCCGCAAAACTGCTGTCGATGCCGGCCGTGATCGTGATGCCGCGCGATGCCCCGCGGCCGAAGCGCGAGCGCACCGAGGCGCTCGGCGCCGAGGTCGTGCTCTATGATCGCGAGCGCGAGGACCGCGAGGCGATCGCCCGCGAAATCGCCGAACGGCGCGGGGCGACGCTGGTGCCGCCCTATGACGATCCGCTCATCATTGCCGGCCAGGGCACCACGGGGCGCGAGATCCTCGACGATCTGGCGGCGGAAGAAATCGTTCCCGACGTGGTGATCGTCAACGCCTCGGGCGGAGGGCTCACGGCCGGCATCGCGCTTGCCGTCAAGGCGCGGGCGCCCGACGCGCGCCTCTACACCGCCGAGCCGCAGGGGTTCGATGACCATGCCCGCTCGTTCCGCAGCGGCCATCGGGAAATCAACAACGCCGCCTCGGGGTCGATCTGTGACGCCCTGATGTCGCTGACCCCGGGCCGTATCACGTTCGAGATCAACCGCGCCCTGGTGGGCGAGGGACTCGTCGCCAGCGATGAGGACGTGGCCAAGGCGGTCGCCTTCGCGTTCCGCGAGCTCAAGCTGGTGGTGGAGCCGGGCGGCGCCGTCGGCCTCGCGGCGCTCATCACCGGCAAGATCGACGTGCGCGACAAGGTCGCGGTCGCGGTCCTGTCGGGCGGCAATGTCGATCCCGAGCTGTTCCACCGGCTCGTTGCCTGACGCTCCTGACGCACCTCACGCCACCGCAAAATTGTCGGGCCCGACATCCCGGCGGCGCGGAATGCGGACGCCGCGCGCACGCATGTCCTCCAGGATGAGGTACATCTCGGCTGCGCCGAGCGCGTCGTTCATGCAGTCGTGCTGCGGCAACGCCGGGAGGCAGAGGTCGGCCAGGATCGATGCGTAGCGCAGGTCGACCGCGGTTCCGGGCGGCGCCTTGCCGTACTTGCGCTCATAGTAGAGCTCGGAGACGTCGATCAGGCGGTTCGGCAGATGGATATTGAGCAGGCTGAACAAGTACTTGTTGAGCATCCGGACATCGAAGGCGATCCAGTAGCCGACGAGCGGCCGATTGCCGATGAACTGCAGCAGCTCCGGCAGCACCTGCCGCATCGGACGGGCGTGCGCCACGTCCTGCTCTCGCAGGTGATGCACTTTGATGGCGCTCGCCTCCATCGCGGCGCCCGGCCGGACCACGGCCTGGAATGCCTCGCTGGTGAGGATCCGCGCGCCGCGAATCCTTATGGCGGCGACGCTGACGACATCATCGGCCAGGATGTCAAATCCGCTGGTCTCGCAGTCGAGAGATACGACTTCATCGGTCTCGTTCCGCTCGAACAGGAAGGCATAGCGCTGATCGGCGAGCAGGAGCCGATCGATCTTGCGCCTCATCCAGCCGAACACGTGCGTGCTCACGGGAACAAGCCGAGATGATATCGGTTGCGGATGAGTTCGCGGAACCGCTTCACCACGCGCAGCGCGTCACGCAGGAGATCGCGGTCGCGCGTCGACAGCTCGCCGAGCCTGACGATGGCTTCGCGCTCCCGCTGCCCGGTCTTGACGGCGCGCAGCTGTGAGCGCAGCCGGATCTCCATGAAATAGGAGAGGGCGCCGGCAAGGTCCCGCGCGGTTTCGCGACCGAGCACGCCGAGCTCGGCCAGCGCCTCGATCCTGCGCACCGTCGGGGTGTCGTTGATTCCGTGCTCCATGGCCAGCGTGCGGATGCCGTGCACGATAGGAAACGTGCCGGATTTCTTGATGTCGATCTCGTCGGAGGCGACGCCGACCGAGGCCATGATCGAGGTCAGCATGCTGGCGCTGGCGCCGGCGAACTGATCGATGGCGCGGGCGAAGCGGGCCAGGTAGGCGCTCTCGCCGCGCATCATGGCGATCAGCGCCGCGCGCGCGCGATCGACCAGCTCGGCCCTGCCGGCGATCGCCACCGCGTCGAAGAAGATGCCGAGATTCATCGCGCTGTCCTCGTCCGGCGTCATCACCCAGCCTTTCATCTGATGGATGAAATCATCGAGCGGCTGCGACCATTGCGGATTGCTCACCATCACGTTGCCGGGGCAGGGCGGGAAGCCGAAGCGCGCGAGCGCACCGGAAAACGCTTGGCGAAAGGCCTGCAACTCCGCCGCGTTGATCGGGTGTGCCAGCAGCAGGCCGTTGTCCTGGTCGGTGCGCACCGTCTGCTCGCCGCGCCCTTCCGACCCCATGACCATCAGGCATCCCGCCGCGCGCACCGCCGGCGGCGCAGTGAGGTCGAACAGCCGGGCAAAGAGGCGGCGGTTGAGATCGGACGTGATCTCGGCAATGGCTTCGACGCGCGCGCCCTGCCGCTCCAGCCGCTCGACCTGGTTCTGGATGTCGGTCGCGGGCACGACGAGCTCATCCACGCTGGGAGCGCGGTCGATGCGGCCAGGGATGAGCTGCGAGTTGCCGGCCACCAGGCCGAGAATGTCGATGTCCTCGAGCGTGCCGACATAGGCGCCACCGGCCCTGACGGCGAGGCGGCGCTTGTTGTGGCGCGTCATCAGGAGCAGCGCTGCGAACACGAAGTCGTCATCGTCGATCGCGACGATGTCGAAATGTCCCACCTCGCGCACTGCAGTGTCGAGCCCGAGCCCGTTGAGAACCACGGCTTTCGACAGGTTCATTCCGGTGACCACACCGATGCGGTCGCCGTCGCGGATGAACAGTGCATTGTTGTCGCGGTCGCGCATGACGCGGCCGGCTTCGGCAACGGTGGCCGAGCCGTCGATGAACACGGCCGGGTGGTAGCGGGCGTCGCGCACGCGCGCGCGCAACACCGATTCGA
>DATFWC010000435.1:0-3679 GCA_035259885.1 Xanthobacteraceae bacterium | reverse complement strand
ACGCCGGAACCTTGCCGCCGATGTCGTCGGTGTGGCGTCCAATTACGATCTCGCTGTTGTCCGCGTGACCGGCCTGGCGGGGTTGCCGCCGCCGGTCGCCGTGGGAACGTCGAGCGATCTCAAGGTGGGTCAGTCGGTTTTCGCCATCGGCAATCCGTTCGGGCTGGATCAAAGCCTGACCACGGGCGTCATCAGTGCGTTGAAGCGGCGGATGCCCACGGCCGCAGGACGCGAGATTGCCGACGTCATCCAGACCGACGCCGCGATCAATCCGGGAAATTCCGGCGGCCCCTTGCTCGACTCCGCCGGCCGCCTGGTCGGAGTGACCACGGCCATTCTGTCGCCGTCGGGGACCAGTGCCGGCATCGGCTTCGCGATCCCCGTCGACATCGTCAACCGCGTCGTCCCCGAACTGATCCGCACCGGCCGTGTCCCGACGCCCGGGATCGGGATCGTGGCAGCGAGCGAGGCGGTGGCGACACGCATTGGCGTGGATGGCGTCGTCATTGTCCGCACTCAGCCGGGATCGCCCGCCGAACGGGCCGGACTGCGCGGCATCGATCCCAATGCAGGCACGCTCGGCGATGTCATCGTGGCTGTTGACGGACAGCCGGTGCAGCGACTGTCCGACCTCACCGACGTGCTCGAGCGCACGAAGCTGCCGGGCAAGGTTCAGCTCAGTGTCGAGCGGAACGGCACGCAGCGGACGGTTTCTGTCGATGTCGTCGACGTCGCCCGGTCATCATAAAGGCTGCGCGCACTCTTGTGGCGCGCGCAGCCTGAGCACAAATCGGCGATGTTACAGCTGCTTGAGCAGGCTGTCGCCGCCCGACACCTCGACCTTTCCGGGTGCTTCCTCGATGTTGAGCGCTTTCACCACGCCGTTGTCGACCACCATGCTGTAGCGCTTCGAGCGCACGCCGAGGCCGTTGCCGGAACCGTCGAAGGTGAGGTCGACCGCTTTGGCGAACTCGCCGTTGCCGTCGGCGAGGAACTCGACCTTGTTGCTCGGATCGGTATCGCGCTTCCACGCGCTCATGACGAACACGTCGTTGACGCTGGTGACCGCGATCGCGTCGACGCCCTTGCCCTTGATGGCATCGGCATTCTGCACGATCGACGGCATGTGCATCTTGTGGCAGGTGCCGGTGTAGGCGCCCGGCACGGCGAACAGCGCCACTTTCTTGCCCTTGAACATGTCGTCCGTGGTTGTCCAGGCGGGCCCATCCGAACCCATGACGCGGAATTTGGCTTCAGGCAGACGATCGCCGACCTTGATGGGCATGGCACGCATCCTCTTTGACGAGTTGGGAAACCGCTGGGGTGGTGGCGCTAACTTAGAGCATTTTCCGGCTCGATGGATACCGGCTTGCGGCGGAAAATACGACCGCCGGGCGTATCGATCGGGCCGGCGAAGCGCTGGCGGCGCGGGTCTAAAGCATGATCCCGAAAAGTGGGCACCGGTTTTCGGAAAAGATCATGCTCCAACAATAGGCTAAAGCGAGATGACGATTCGAAAGAAAAGTCATCTCGCTTTAGTCGACCCGGTAGGGGACCTCGATCGCGGCCGCGCCAGCCACCGCCGTGAACGTGAGGGTGGCGCCGGTGGCGGTTGCGCCGGGCGGCAGCCCATCGAGCGTCACCATGAATCGCTTCAGCCCGGCGGCGGCGCCGGGCGTCGGCTCCGGCAGGGGCATGGCCCAGGCTTCGGTCGGCCCCTCGGCGAACAAGTCCACGTCGCTGCCTTCGGGTGCCGCGAGGTCGACCGCGATTCGCCCGGAAGCGTCGCGGCGTATGGCGCGGATCGACAAGGAGGACGTGTCGCCGAGCGCGCGCCGCTCCGGCACCCGCGCCTCGGCGGCCGCCAGCGTCGCGTCATGCGCGGTCCGGTCGCGCGTCACCATTACCTCGGCCTTCCCTTCTGCCGGCACGCACAGCTTCGCGCACACGGCGTAGTCGACGTGGAGGCGCAGCTTCACCGGCTTGTTCGCGTCGTCCGGCTCGATGACGAGCGGCAGGATGACATACTCCTTGTAGCCGATCGACTGTCCGCCATCGTCGGAAAAGCGGTGCGGCGCCGGCCATTTGACGGTGACGTTTTTGACATTCTCCGAGCCCGCGAAGGCGAATCGCGGCGGCACGCCGGAATCGCCCGGATAGCGCCAGTAGGTCTTCCATCCGGAATCGAGGCGGATTTCGATGCCGGCGCGAAATGTCGTAGCGCCGCCGCGCGGCGCGCCGGCCGCGATCAGCCGCAGGGCGGAATGCATGTCCTTGTCCCACGCCGACGCGTCGGCAGCCTGCGCCGGTAAAACCATAGGCATGAACAGCAGCATTGCCGCCATTCCGACGCCGTGCCGACAAAAACCTGAACCTGCGCTCACCATGCCTCTCAACTAGGTGGCAACCGCTTGATGCGCCACTGAAATGATCGTGATCGGAACCGTGGGGTCAAATCTTAGTTTCCCAACCATTGACGATCAGGGTAACTTGTGTCCATGCGAGCCGCACGCAAATCATCGGGCAAGCCCGGCCGGGGCTATCTCGACGGCCAGATGCTGATCGCCATGCCGAGTATGCGCGACGAGCGCTTCACCCGCAGCGTTATCTATGTCTGCGCCCATTCGTCCGAGGGCGCCATGGGCATCATCGTCAACCAGCCAGCTGCCAACATCAACTTTCCCGACCTGCTGGTGCAGCTCGAGGTGATTCCCGCCTCCGACCTGATCCAGCTGCCGCGCCGCGCCGGCGCCATCAAGGTGCTGCGCGGCGGACCGGTCGAGACCGGGCGCGGCTTCGTGCTGCATTCGGCCGATTTCTTCATCGAGAACTCGACCCTGCCGATCGACGAGGGCATCTGCCTCACCGCGACGCTCGACATCCTCAAGGCCATCGCCCGCGGCGACGGGCCGGCCAGCGCGCTGCTGGCGCTGGGCTATGCCGGCTGGGCGGCCGGGCAGCTCGAGAACGAGATCCAGGAGAACGGCTGGCTGCACTGCGCCGCCGACCCCGAGCTGATCTTCGGCATGGACACCGAGACTAAATACGAAAAGGCGCTGAAGAAGATCGGCATCGATCTCGGGATGCTGTCGAGCGAGGCCGGCCACGCCTGATCAGCGGGGGGAGCAGGGAACAGTGAGTGGTGAGTATGGACGAGAGGTCGTTCACAAGTCACTGCTCACCGATCACCACTCACTACTTCGCTTTTAGAGCATGATCCCGAAAAGTGGGTACCGGTTTTCGGAAAAGATCATGCTCCAAGCATAACTTAGAGCGAGATGGCGATTCGAAGAAAAGTCATCTCGCTTTTAGAGCATGATCCCGAAAAGTGGGTACCGGTTTTCGGAAAAGATCATGCTCCAAGCATAACTTAGAGCGAGATGCGATTCGAAGAAAAGTCATCTCGCTCTAGCGCGCCGGCTCGAACTCGTCGCTGCGGATGAAGGCCGACGCCTCGTCGGCGGTCATCGGATAGCCGAAGACGAAGCCCTGCGCGTATTCGCAGCCGAGCTGGTAGAGCTCGACCGCATCCGCATCCGTCTCGGCACCCTCCGCCACCACGTCCATCCCGAGATCGTGTGCCAGCGCGATGATGGAGCGCAGGATGACCGGACGCTTTCCCCGTCCGGTGGTGCGCACGAACGACTGATCGATCTTGATCGTGTCGAACGGGAAGCGC
>DATFWC010000434.1:0-2664 GCA_035259885.1 Xanthobacteraceae bacterium | reverse complement strand
GCCGTCCGCCTGCTGGCGACCGCGGAGGATCCGCTGGAAAATCCGAGCGGCGTCATCACCAAGTTCGGCATCCTGACCACGGGGGTTCGCACCGAGCCCGACGAGAACACCTTTATCAAGTTTCCGCAGAATCCCGGCGGCCCGACTCCGGGCTTCGATTACGGCCATAATTTCCTCTATCAGGGTCATGAGAACGGCGGAAACCTCGCCTACGTCACCCGCATCAATCTCGATGTGACCGACCCCGCGCATCGCATCACGCTCCTGACGCCGGTCAACGCGTCGGGCCTCACCGGGTTCAACGCCATCGACGGCTCGACGTTCAATCCCTTCACCAACACGTTCCTGTTCACGCAGGAGACGAGCGCCAATCTCAACGGCACGGGCGCCGTCATCCAGATCACGCCGGGCTGGCCGCCGGTCGTCACCACCCTGGAGGCGTTCTTTGGTCTCGGCGGGTACGAGGGCATCCATCCCGACGACAAAGGCACGATCTATCTCGAGGAAGACATCGGCGGCGCCACCGCTCCGGCCGGCACATTGGCGACCGTCGACGGGCAGCCCAATGTGCCCTTGCGCAATGCGCGCCAGCCCAATTCCTTCGTGTACCGCTATGTCCCCAACAATCCGGCGCGGCTCGAAGACGGCGGCAAGCTGCAGGCCTTGCAGGTCATCATCGACGGCAGCCCGGTCACGTTCCATCCGGGCGACGTGGTGAACGACATCATCGCGCCGGCGCAGCTGAAGCTGCACACGCCGGGGACCTCCTGGCCCATCAAATGGATCACCGTCCATGAGTCGCATGCGGGCGACACCACGCCGTTCGTTGCCACCGCGGCGGCGAAGGCGGCGGGCGCCACCCCGTTCAAGCGGCCGGAGAACATGGCCTGGCTTCCGGACTCGAAGTTCCGCACCTTCTTCTTCTCTCCGACCGGCGACACCGATGCGCCCACCGGCCAGGTTCCGCAGCTTGCCGCACGCGGGGCCTGGGGCGCGCTCTTCCGCGTTGATCTCCGCGACGACGACGACGACGACAACAATCAGGGCAGCAAGGCAAAGCCGCGTGCGGACGACGGAAAGATCTCGATCTTCGTCCTCGGCGACCAGGTGCACAACTCGTTCGACAATGTCGCCTTCGCCAACCGGCATCAGTTGCTGGCCGCGGAAGACCGCGGCAATACCCTGCACACCCAGCTCCAGGCGCTCGACTCGGTGTGGGCCTACGACGTGAAGAACGGCAAAGTGCTTCGCTTCATCGCGCTCGGCCGCGACGCAGCGTCGATCGCGCAGAACGACGACAACGAACCGACGGGCGTGTTCGTGTCGAACGGCAGCCCGCTCAAGGAGGAGCTGCTCGGCACCGAAGACAACCTTGACGACGCCCGCGGCTTCTTCACCATGCAGCACGGCGACAACAACGTGTTCGAGCTGCTCAACGTGAGAAAGAAACAGAAACAAAACTGATCGCCTTGCATCAGTTCGCCGGCGGCGCATGATCATGCGCCGCCGGCCGCCTGATCAGGCCCGGCTCGGGTAGTTCGGGCTCTCGCGCGTGATGGTCACGTCGTGCACGTGGCTTTCGCGCAAGCCGGCGCCGGAGATGCGCACGAATTGTGCCTTCTGGCGCAATTCGGCCAGCGTTCGTGCCCCGACATAGCCCATGGCGGCGCGGGCACCCCCCACCAGCTGGTGCAGCACCGTCGCCACCGGGCCCTTGTAAGGCACCTGGCCCTCGATGCCTTCCGGCACCAGCTTAAGCGTGTCCTGGATGTCCTGCTGGAAGTAGCGGTCGGCCGAGCCGCGCGCCATGGCGCCCACGGAGCCCATGCCGCGATAGGTCTTGTACGAGCGGCCCTGATACAGAAACACCTCGCCCGGAGTCTCGTCGGTGCCGGCGAGCAGCGAGCCGACCATGCCGCAGTCGGCCCCGGCGGCCAGCGCCTTGGCCAGATCGCCCGAATACTTGATGCCGCCGTCGGCGATCACCGGCGTGTCGCTGGCGCGCGCCACCTCCACCGTGTCCATGACGGCGGTGAGCTGAGGCACGCCCACCCCCGCCACCATCCGCGTGGTGCAGATCGAGCCCGGCCCGATGCCGACCTTGATGGCGTCGGCGCCGGCATCGATCAGCGCCTTGGCGCCCTCGGCGGTGGCGATGTTGCCTGCCACCACCTGCACGGCGTTGGACAGCCGCTTGATGCGCCCCACCGCCTCCAGCACCCGCCGCGAATGGCCATGCGCCGTATCGACCACGACCAGGTCCACGCCAGCATCGATCAGCCGCTCGGTACGGGCAAAGCCGGCGTCGCCCACCGTAGTGGCGGCCGCCACGCGCAACCTGCCCTGCTCGTCCTTGCAGGCATTGGGGTTGGCCACGGCTTTCTCGATGTCCTTCACGGTGACCAAACCGACGCAGCGGTATTGAGCATCGACCACCAGCAGCTTCTCGATGCGGTGCTGGTGCAGGAGGCGCTTGGCCTCGGCCTCGTTCACGCCTTCGCGGACCGTGACCAACCGATCCTTGGTCATCAGCTCGGAGACCTTCTGGTTGGGATCGGTGGCAAAGCGGACATCGCGGTTGGTCAGGATGCCGACCAGCTTGCCGTTGCGCCCCTTGCCGGCGCGCTCCACCACCGGGATTCCCGAAATGTTGTGGGTTCGCAT
>DATFWC010000433.1:0-2117 GCA_035259885.1 Xanthobacteraceae bacterium | reverse complement strand
GTCGACGATCTGGTCGATGTCCTTGTCCGTCATGGCGCCGTTCATCCAGCCGTTGGAGTTGCCGCGGTTGATGTCCACACCGTTGACGAGCAGGGCCAGGTGCAGGGCGCCGGCGAGCGCGCCGCCCATGCCGCGGTCGAGCCGGGCGGCGTCGAGCGTCCAGTCCTCCAGGCCGAGCTCGGCGGCGTCGGCGCCGAGGAAGATGCGGAACAGCGAGGCGCCGCCGTAGGCGCAGCCGCGCACGCCGCGTGTCTTGAGGGCCTGGTTCAGACCGGCCCGCAGGCGATCGCCCTTGCGGTTGAGCTCGCGCTGGACCTCGCCGGTCTTGAGGATCTCCAGCTGGGCGACGGCCGCCGCGGCGACCAGCGGCGTGCCGCTGTAGGTGCCCTGGTCGGCCACGCGCTTGGTGCGGTCGCGCTTGGCGTCGCCGGTGAACGCGATCATGTCCATGATGTCGGCGCGGCCCACCAGGGCGGCGCCGGGCAGGCCGCCCGCCACCGCCTTGGCCAGGCAGGTGAGGTCGGCGGTCACGCCGAAGTACTCCTGGGCGCCGCCGGCGGCCATGCGGAAGCCGGTGACCACCTCGTCGAAGATCAGCACGGTGCCACGCTTCGTCGTCTCCTCGCGCAGGGCGCGGAGGAACGCTGGATTGGTCGGCACCGTCATCTGGCGCCCGCCGGCCGGCTCCAGGATGATCGCCGCCACCGGGTGCTCGTCCATCAGCTCGCGCACGTGGGCGATGTCGTTGCAGCGCGCCACCAGCGTGGTCGAGAGCGTGCTGGCCGGCACACCGGCCGAGGCCGGGATCTCGAAGGGGGCCTTGACGGCGGACACGAACATGTCGTGCACGCCGTGGAAGTGGATCTCGAACTTGATGATGTGGTCGCGCCCGGTGAAGGCGCGCGCGACGCGCACCGCCAGCGATGTCGTTTCGGTGCCGGTCAGCGTGAAGCGCACGCGCTCGGCGCCGGGTACGATCGCGCGGACCAGCTCGGCCCAGCGCACCTCTAGCTCGGAGCCCGCGCTGTAGTGCAGACCCCGGGCCGCCTGCTCGGTGATGGCCTTCACGATGGCCGGGTGGTTGTGGCCCAGCATCAGCGCGCCGTGACCGCTCCAGCAGTCGAGGTACTCGTGGCCGTCCACGTCCCACTTGCGGGCGCCGTCGGCGCGCGCGACGTAGAACGGAAACGGCGAGAACACGCGCCCGTCGTGCGCGGCGCCGCTCGGCATCATCTTGAGCGCGCGCTCGTAGAGCGCTTTCGATTTCGGCCGCGCGTCCGTGTATTCCTGCTCAATCGTCTTGGGCATTCCGTGACCCCTCTCTTTCCGACGGCAGTCAGCGACGCGAAGGGATGGTGTCTTATCTCCGTGTCAAAGGTGCAGTTTTACCGGGCTTCCGATTGCCTTCCATCCGGAGTGGCCGCTGTTCACGTACTTCGTGTCGAACCCCGCCTCGCGCAGCTTGATGGCGGTCTTGCACCCCACGTGAAAACCGTATGCGCAGTACACGACTACCGGCTCGGACTTGGACAGCTGGCCTATCCATTCCTGCACGCGCTCGGGGTCGCGCAACTCGACACCCTCGACGATGTCCTGCTGGCGGGAGACATTGTGCCGCGGCCGCACGTCGATCACCTGCACCTTCTGGCCGGCAGCCATCATCGCTTTCACTTCTTCCACGCCGATGCCCTGAACGTCGCCGAACTCCGGTTGCTCGAGAAGACGCGGTGGCGGCACGGTCTGCGCGTCCTCGCAGCGTTTCTCCAAGGCGGGCCAGTCCAGATTGCGGAAGAACGTATCCACGTAGGCCCTGGCATTGGCACCGAAGTCCATGTGGTAAGCGTGCTCGTACATGTCGAGCGCCAGGATCGGCACGCCGCTCGCGATCGATTGCGAATGCTCCGAGGCGTACTGGTTGATGAGCCGCCGGTCGCGGGGCAGGTACGTGAGAAGCACCCAGCCGGAGCCGCCGTCAAGCGCGTAGCCCATCGCCCGGAACTCGGCGCGCCAGCGCTCGAGCGAGCCGAAATCGCGAGCCAGGATCTCGGACATGCCCGTGGTCGGCTGCCCGTTGCCGCCGAGGCTCGCGAAGTAGAGCTCGTGCAGCAGCGTCGAGT
>DATFWC010000432.1:0-8369 GCA_035259885.1 Xanthobacteraceae bacterium | reverse complement strand
GCGAATTTCGGAACCGGGACACTAGAGAGCAAAGGCATGATGGACGCGAGGGCCAGCGCGCAGGACGAGGTCGAGCGTGCCCCATTGATCATCCGGCGAGTGGACGCCATCCCTGTGGCGCTGCCGCTGGTCAAGCCGATGAAGATGGCCGGCGTCACCATCACGCACGCCGAGAACCTGCTGGTGCGGGTCGAGGCGCAGGACGGCACCGTCGGGTGGGGGGAGGCGGCCTCGGCCCCGACCATGACCGGAGATACGCCCGCCAGCCTGCTGGCGGCGGTGCGCGATCATCTCGGACCGCTCCTGCTGGGGCGCGACGCCTGGCAGAGGCCGGGGCTGCGCCGCGCCGCCAGGTCGGCGCTCATCGGCAATCCCGGCGCGCATTCGGCCGTTGAGATGGCGCTCATCGACCTCGCCGGCCGCGCCGCCGGTCTGCCGGCGATCGACCTCATTGGCGGTGCGGCGCGAACGCAGGTCGCGCCCATGTGGCTCCTCGGCAATGCGACGCCGGACGCCGACATTGCGGAGGCGCTGGCCAAGCAGAATGAAGGTTTCGTCTTCTTCAAACTCAAGATCGGCGTGAAGCCGCTTGCCCATGAGATTGCTGGCACAATCGCCGTGCGCGAGGCGCTCGGGCCGGCCGTGCCATTGTGCGCCGACGCCAATTGCGGCCTGACCCTGGCCGACGCCCGGCGCTATGCCGAGGAGACGCGCGCGGCGCGTCTGAAATTCCTCGAGCAGCCGCTCGCCCATGACGACCTGGCCGGCTTCGACGCCCTGGCGCGCAGCGCGCCGGTGCCGATCGGCGCCGACGAAGGCATCCACTCCATTGCCGACGTGGAGGCGCACGCTCGCGCGGGGGCCGGCGGGGTCTCGCTCAAGCTGATCAAGCTCGGCGGCCTGAGCACGGCGGTCGATGCCGCGGGGCTGTGCCGGCGGCTCGGTCTGTCCGTCAACATCGCGGCAAAGATCGCGGAGTCGAGCATCGCCTCGGCGGCGGCGGTGCACCTCGCCTGCGCGGCGCCGACCATCGACTGGGGCGTGAGCCTCACCCACTTCTACCTGGCCGCCGACCTGGTGCGCGATCCGTTGCCGCTGGGCGCGGGCGGGGTGGCGCTGCCGCTGGCGCCCGGCCTCGGGGTCGACATCGATGAGGACGCGGTCGCCCGTTTCCGGGTCGCCGCCTGATCCCCGCCGGCCGCGAAAACAGCGGTGATTTCAAGGGTTTCGCGAAATACTCCTGTAACGATGTTGCCAGCTCCCGCTACCATGCGGGCGAGCGAAGGTCTAAGGCTGAACCACCCGGCGCCGTGGCGCGACTAATAGCCAGGAAGGCCTGGCCAATCGGCCGACGTCTGGGGAGACGATCATGATTAAAGCAGCCGCCACCATCGCCACCGCCGTCATCCTTGCCGCCCTGGTCAGCGCGCTTCCGGCTCCGCCCGTCGCAGCAGGCCCGGTGGCAACTGATTCGGCGACGAAAACCGAAGCGCAATCCACCGCTTGCGCCCAGCGCGCATGGCCCTATTTCGGCCAGGACTGCGATACCGGGTTCGACGCCCGCTGGCGCGGCGAGCCGCGCAAGGTGCGGCTCGTCACCACCGACCGCCTGCACTGATCGGGATTGGTTGAGAACCGGTTCGGGACAAGAGATTTGGTTCGCGCCCGGATCGGGAAAAGTTCAGTCGTCCGCGTTTCTGTTGCTGCCAGTCCACACAGTCTCGCCACATTGTGGCGGGGCTTGCCAATTCCAATTGACTCGGCGCGCAGGGCAAACATTAAGTTACGATAGTACCGACAATTTTCGGGGGAGAGGATGAGGCGCAGCCTGTGCCGGTACGCGGCGGCGCTGACCTTCGTGCTCGGCATGCCTATGGCTGCCGTGGCACAAATCATTCCTCCTGGCGATCTGCCCGGCCGCGGCCGCGAGCGCTTCATCGAGCCGCCGGCGGCGCAGGCGCAGCCGCGCGGCACGGTGATCGCGCTGCCGAGCACGGTGGCGCCGCCCGGCGCCGAGAACGTGAAGCTCGTCATTCGCAGCGTCGTCATCACCGGCAGCACGGTCTATTCGCCCGACCAACTCGCGCCGCTCTATGCCGACCTGCTCGGCCACGAAGTCTCGCTGCAGGCGGTCTACGACCTGGCGCAGCGCATCACCGCCAAATACGGCCAGGACGGCTACGTGCTGTCGCGCGCCGTGGTGCCGCCGCAGGACCTGCATGCCGCGGGCGCGACCGTCCGCATCCAGGTGATCGAGGGCTATATCGACCGCGTCGTGTGGCCGGAGAAGCTCAACCAGTATCGCAACTTCTTCAGCGACTACGAAGCCAAGATCGTGGCCGACCGGCCGGCCAATATCCGCACGCTGGAGCGCTATCTGCTGCTGCTTGGCGACCTGCCCGGGTTCAAGGTCACGACCAAGCTGCAGCCGTCCGCCACCAACCCGGCCGCCTCCACGCTGGTCGTCGAGGTGACCGAGAAGCCGGTCGACCTCCAGGGTCGGGTCGACAACCACGGCAGCCGCTCGCGCGGACCCGGCGAGTTCCTCGCCTCGGCCACGCTCAACAACATTGCCCACGCCCACGAGGCGTTCACGCTGACCTATGCCGGCGTGCCGCAGCTGCGCGAGTTGCAGTACGTGGCGGCCAACTATCGCCAGGTCCTCACCAGTGAGGGGCTGACTGCCTTCGCCACTGCCAGCTATACCTGGGGGAAGCCGGGCCCGCCGGTCGCGCAGATTCTCGACTACAAAACGCGCAACCCATACGCCGAAGCGGGGCTGAGCTATCCGTGGATCCGATCGCGCGAGAAAAATCTCACGTTCAGCGGCCTGTTCTTCCTGAACGACGCCGACGCGAACTTTGGCGACATACCTTTTAACCGCGACCGCATCCGCGGCTTCCGCGTCAAGGCCGACGGCGACTACGCCGATCCCTGGCGCGGCATCAACCAGTACAACGTCACGTTGAGCCAGGGCCTCGAGGGCCTGGGCAGCACCCGCAACGGCAACGACCTTGCCTCGCGTCTGAACGGCCGGGTAGATTTCACCAAGCTCGAGTTCACCTATGCGCGGTTGCAACCGCTGTTCTGGAACCTGTCCGCGTTTGTTTCCGCCTATGCCCAATATTCCTTCGAACCTTTGCTGTCGCCCGAGCTGTGCGGCTACGGCGGCCGCTTCTACGGCCGCGCCTTCGATCCGTCCGAACTCCTGGGCGACCGCTGCTGGATGGTCGTCGGCGAACTGCGCGCCGACATGCCGATGCCGCCCGGGTTGTTCACCCTGGCCCAGATCTATGCCTTTGCCGACCATGGGCAGCTGTCCAACATCCATCCCGCCGACCTCGTCACGCCCAAGACGATGGAGGGGACGTCGGTCGGCGGCGGTGTGCGCTTCGGCTGGGCCAACCAGTTCAACACCGACTTCTACGTGGCCAAGGCGTTCTGCTCCGCCACGTGCCCGCCCGTGACCCTGCTGGAAGGCGCGCGCGATGATACGCGGGTCTTCTTCGTCCTAACTGCGCGGAACTAGGAACGCCGTCATGACCCGCTGCCTGCGCAACCTGGCTCTCGCGACCACGGCGCTGCTGCCGCTCGGCATCGGCTTCGCCGTGGCCGGTCCCGAAGGCGGCGTCGTGGTCGGCGGCGGCGCCACCATCAGTGGGCAGGGCGGCGCCAACGTCACCATCAACCAGACGACGCCGCGCGCGATCATCAACTGGCACACGTTCAACATCGGCGCCGGCGAGACCACGCGCTTCAATCAGCCGGACTCGTCGTCGGTCACGCTCAATCGCGTGACCGGCGGGCTCGGGCCGTCGGAGATCAACGGCACACTCACCGCCAATGGCCGCATCTTCATCGTCAACCGCGACGGCATGCTGTTCGGCGCGGGCGCGGTGGTGAACACGGCGGGCTTCCTCGCCACCACCAGCGACATCAAGAACTCCGACTTCATGGCCGGGAGGTACAACTTCAACATCCCGGGCCGGCCGGATGCTTCGATCGTCAACCACGGCACCATCACGGCCACCAATTCGGGCTTTGCCGCCCTGGTGGCGCCGGGCGTGCGCAATACCGGCACCATCACGGCGACGATGGGCACCGTGGCGTTGGCGTCGGGCAACAGCTTCACGCTGGACTTCTACGGCGACAAGCTGATCACGCTGGAGGTCGGTGACGCGATCGGCGCGCAGGTACGCGACGTGCAGACGGGCCTGCCGCTCAAGTCGCTGGTGGAGAACTCCGGCAAGCTGAGCGCCAATGGCGGCCGCGTCGAGCTCACCGCCGCAGCGGCGCGCCAGGTGGTCGACTCGGTCATCAACAACAAGGGTGTGGTCGAGGCCAATGCAATCGGGCAGCGGGGCGGCACTATCAGGCTCAGCGCCGCCACCGCCGCCACCAAGGGCGCCGGCGCGCCCAAGCAGACGATCAAGATTTCGGGCACGCTCTCAGCTGCCGGCAAGGACAAGGGCAAGAGCGGCGGCAAGGTGGTCGTCACCGGCGAGGACATCCAGCTCAAGGCTGCGAAGGTCGACGTGTCGGGACCGGCCGGCGGCGGCACGGCGCTGATCGGCGGCGACTGGGGCGGCGGTAATCCCAACACCAGCCTGACCGCGCATCCGCGCGCCAAGCTGGAAAACGAGAAGATCGCTAACGCCAGCACGGTCACGATCGACAGCGGCTCCGTCATCGATGCCTCGGCCACGCAGAACGGCACCGGCGGCAAGGTTGTCGTGTGGTCCGACGTCGCCACGTCGTTCGCTGGATTGATCAACGCGCGCGGCGGCGCCGAGGGCGGTGACGGCGGCTTCGTCGAGGTGTCGGGAAAGCAGAAGCTCGACTACAAGGGCCTCGTCGACCTGCGCGCACCGAATGGCACAGTCGGAAAGCTCCTGCTCGATCCGGCCGACTACTACATCGAGGCCGACAACAGTAAGGCCGAGATTCCGACCGGCGCATCGGTGATCAAACGCTCGGCGCTCCAGGACCAGCTGGCGATGGCCGACGTCACCATTGCGACGAACAACAGCGCCAGCCTGGAAGGCCAGCACGGCGACATCTTCGTCAACACCAGCGTGGACTGGTCGAGCAACACCACGCTGACCCTGAGCGCCTACCGCGACATCACTCTGAGGCCCGGCATAAAGATTACCAATACCTATGCGGGCGCCGACGCAGGCACGCTGCTCGTAATGCGTGCTGACAGCTCCGGGACGGGGAATGGAACGGTAAATTTCGTGCGGGGTGACTTCCAGTGTGAGTGCGCCAATCCATCGAAAGTCGATTTCTCCAAGAGCACAGGCAAGGTCACGCTCTTCTACAACCCGCCAGACGGCTACAACACCGCGATCGATTTCGTCGGCAACGGGCACGTCAGGGTCAATCCGACGGTGCCGAACCAGTTCATCGGCTACATGCTGGTGAACAATTCGAATGATCTGCAGGCCATCAATCAGAACAAGTTCACGCTGACCCAGAACTACGCCCTGGGCAGAAACATCGAGGCCTCCAACTTCGAAGGCTGGACCCCGATCGGAGACATCTCCACGCCCTTCAGCGGGCGCTTGAACGGGCTGGGCAACACCATCAGCGGACTGACGATTGCGCCGACGAACTCCACCGTTTCGAGTATCGGCCTGTTCGGTGTCCTCGGCAGCACCGCGGTTGTGCAGGATCTGAAGCTGGCGGACCTTACCGTCAGGGCCAGCCCGGGCCTGGAAGGATTCGGGCAGTACGTCGGCACGCTCGCGGGGCAGAATTTCGGCCAGGTCGTCAACGTCTTCGCCACCGGTACGGTCGACGGGCGAAACCTGCCCGGCGTGATTGCCGGCGGCCTCGTCGGGCAGAACGGAGGTGATCCGCAATCGGCGGTCACGGCGCTGATCGATCAGTCGCACGCCGACGTGAAGGTCAGTGTCGGCAACGGGTTGTCGGGGCAGAACGGCGGCTGGAACACGGCCGGCGGCCTCGTCGGCTACAACTGGGCCAACGCCCAAGTCACTTTTTCCGGCGCCGGCAACAACAGCGCCGATACCGTCACGGTCAGCGGCGGCAACAACAGCTTCGTCGGCGGGCTGGTTGGCCGGAACGACGGCTTCATCGGCAGCGGGAGTGCGTCGGTTGCGGCCAGCGGCACCGGCGGCGGCGTCAACAGCACCGCTGTAGGCGGCCTCGTGGGCTTCAACAGCGGTACGATCTCCCGCTCGCATGCCAGCGGCCCGGTGAGCGGGACTGGCGATGGCAACACCATCATTCTCGGCGGACTGGCCGGGATGAACGACGTGGGCGCCAACGGGACGCCCGGCCTGATCGTCAATTCCTTCGCCAGCGGATCGGTGACCGCAACCGGAGACGGGCAGATCGGCGGGCTGGTCGGCGGCAATTTTGCAAAGATCGAGTCCTCCTACGCCACCGGCGCCGTGTCGATTCAGAATGGCGGCGGCACGGCTGGCGGCTTGGTCGGATGGAACAACTCGTCCGGGACGATCGAGGGCTCCTATGCCACCGGCGCCGTGAGCGTGACTCCGGCCGGCTCCGGCTCGAGCTTCGTCGACGTGACGGCGGGAGGCCTTGTCGGCGACAACCAGGGCGGCATTGCCAATTCGTACGCCACCGGTGCCGTGACCAGCACGGGCGGCGACATTATCAGCCTCGGCGGTCTCGTGGGATCGAACGACGGCACGATCAGCAACTCGTATGCCAAAGGCAACGTCAGCGCGAACAGCCCGGCCGACAGTGCCGTGCTCGCCCTGGGCGGGTTTGCCGGCTTCAACAGCGACAGCGGAGAAATCACCAACTCGTACGCGACCGGCAATGTCTCTGCCAACAACGGTTTCGTCTTTGCCGGAGGATTCGTCGGGTCCAACAGCGGCGCCATTACCAATACGCCGCGGTTCGACGCGGACGGCAACCGTATTGCGGATGCGTCGGGCAACGTGACGCTCGCCGGAACGGCCACCGGCGCCGCCGGCGGCTTTGCCGGCGTCAATGTCAACTTCATCGACCAAAGCGTGGCTTCGGGCGCGGTAAGCGGCGGCGATGGTGCGTTTGTCGCCGGGTTCGCGGGTTGGAATGCCGGGCTGATCTCGCAGTCCTCCGCCGGCGGGGCGGTGACCGGCGGCGACAACAGCGTCGCGGCCGGCTTCGTGGCCCTGAACGTCGGCGAGGTCCGCAACGGCGCGGCGACCGGCGCCGCGACTGGCGGTCACAACAGCACGGTCGGCGGGCTGGTCGCGATCAACTTCGGCATTCCGAACTTCGTTCCGGGCAATGCGGACGGCGCTCAGTTCACGCTGTCCCAGCCCGGCCTCGTCACGCAGTCCTTCGCCACCGGGCCGGTGGCGGGTGGCGACGGCAGCTTTGTCGGCGGATTGGTGGCGCTCAATCTCGGAACGATCAGTCAAAGCTTTGCCAGCGGCGCGGTCACCGGAGGTGCCGACAGTTCGGTCGGCGGCCTCGTCGCGGTCAATTTCGGCCTCCCGGATTTAGGCCCCGGCAACGCCAGCTTCCCGCAGTTCACGCTGGGCACGACCGGCGCCATCTCGCAAGCCTATGCGACAGGTGCCGTGACGGGCGGGCCAAACAGCACGGTCGGCGGGCTGGTCGCGTTCAATGGCGGCACGATCGACCAGACCTATTCGATCGGCAAGGTGACCGGCGGGCCGGGTAGCACCCTCGGCGGCCTCGTCGCGGTGAACAGCGCGTCGTTCAATCTCCCCACGTTGCCGACCGTGCCTTCCGACTCGGCTGGTGTGGCTTCCGCCTCCGCTCGCGTGGCTTCCGACTCGGCTGGTGTGGCTTCCGACTCGGTCTCGGTCACGTCGGCTTCCGGCAGTCGACAACTGGCCGGCAGTCAACAACTGGCGAGCGCGGCGGTGACAGGTACGGTCACCAACTCCTACTGGGACGTCACAACCAGCGGACTGAGCACGAGCGCGGCTGGCGATCCGTTCCCAACGAGTGGAGGGCTGCCGCCAGGCTTCGTCCCCAACCCTTGGACTGAGAACACGCCCAACTTCCCCTGCCTCGCAGGGCTGCCTTGCACGCAAGTGGCGCGACCCATCCCGACGCCCGATCTACCTCCGCCGCCACCGCCGCCACCAGTGGTGCCCGACCCGCTGCCGCCCGCCCCGCCGCCACCCGTGCCGGTGCAGCCCGAGCCGCCGGTGGTGCCGCCGCCGGTGGTGGTCGTGCCGCCGTTGCCGGTGGTGGTGCCGCCGCTGCCGGTGGTGGTGGACAACACGCTGCCGCCCCTGCTGAACAACGGGCTGGCGCCGCTGCTGCTGGCCAACCTGCCGACGCCGGCGAACGTACAGATCGTCAACACCATCGCGGTCAATCCGCAGCCGGTCACGCCAGCGCCGGTGGTC
>DATFWC010000431.1:0-2706 GCA_035259885.1 Xanthobacteraceae bacterium | reverse complement strand
CCGCCGAACAGTTCCGTCCGAAGGACCTGGTGCGGATCGTGCGGAAACAGCGACGCATCGAAATAGGCCCAGAACCAGGCGACGAAGAACATCACCTCGGAGGCGATGAACAGGATCATGCCGTAGCGGTGCGAGATCTGCACCACGCGCTTGTGATAGCCCTGAAATTCCGCTTCCCGCACCACGTCGCGCCACCACGCCAGCATGGTGTAGAGGACGCCCAGCGCGCCCAGCGCGAACACCAGCGGCGCCGCTGCAAATGATTTGTGCATCCAGGTGATCAGGCCGACCGCCAGCACGAAGGCCGAGACCGACCCGACAGCCGGCCACGGGCTCGGATCGACGAGGTGGTAATCGTGTTGCGGCTTGGTATGCACGTCGGCCATCTTGTTCTCCGTATCGGCGCGGCCCGTCAGGCCCCCGTGTTCCCCAAAAAGCTCAGATCCGCCCGGTCGCTCCCGCACCGGCGCCCGCGGCGACCGGCTTCTCCGGCTGTCGCACGGGATAGAAGCTGTAGGACAGCGTGATCGTGTCGAGCCCGGTCTGATCGGCATCGCGCGCCAGCGCCGGGTCGACGTAGAAGACGACCGGCATGTCGCGAGTCTCACCCGGCTTGAGACGCTGCTCGGTGAAGCAGAAACAGTTGATCTTCTGGAAATAGGACCCGACGGTGAGCGGCGTGACGTTGTAGACGGCCTGGCCCACGGTCTCGCGCGCCGACTCGTTGGTCACCCGGTACATCACCGTGACCACCTCGCCGATCTTCGTCTCGATCGCGGTCTGCTCGGGCTCAAACCGCCACGGCAATCCGCCGCTCACGTTGGCGTCGAAGCGCACCGTGATCTTGCGGTCGAGCACCTGCGCCGGGGCCGACGTCGCGATCTGGGTGGTTCCGGCAAAGCCCGTCACGCGGCAGAACCAGGTGTAGAGCGGCACCGCCGCGTAGGCGGCGCCGACCATCACGGCGACGAACACACCGCACCCCGCCGCGACCGCGGCGTCGCGCCAGCGTCGCGCCGGCCGTGGTGAGGAAGGGGTGCTGATCATGTGTGCGTCCGAGTCACAGGGGTCGGTTGAGGACGCCGGGGCCGAGCTTCACAATGGTGACCAAATAGAACAGGAGCGCGAGCGCACCGAGCGCCAGGCCGATCGCGATCGATCGGGCGCGGCGGCGCCGCTTCTGCTCCTCGGTCAGCACGATCCCGTCGTCGGGGGATCGCTCGTCCATCAGCTCACCTCGAGTCATGGCGTGGCCCCGAACGCCGCGCCCAGGCCTTCAACCAGCCGGGCGGCGAACAGGGCCAGCAGGTAGAGGATCGAAAACGCGAACAGACGCTTCGCTTCGCGCTCGCCGGCAGCGCCGCGCGCAGTGCGCACGCGCCAAGCCAGCGCCACCATGATGGCGCCCGCACCGATCGCCACGGCGGCGTAGAGCGCGCCGGCATGGCCGATGAGCCAGGGCGAAATTCCGACCGGCAGCAGCACCAGCGTGTAAAGCAGAATCTGCCGCCGCGTCTCGTCGGCGCCGGCGACCACCGGGAGCATCGGGACGCCGGCCTTGGCATAGTCGGCGGTGCGGTAGAGCGACAGCGCCCAGAAATGCGGCGGCGTCCAGAAGAACACGACGAGGAACAGCGCGATCGCCTCGAGGCCGATGCCGCCGGTCGCCGCCGCCCAGCCGATCATGGGCGGAAAGGCGCCGGCCGCACCGCCGATCACGATGTTCTGCGACGTCGTACGCTTGAGCCACATCGTATAGATGACGGCGTAGAAGAAGATCGTGAAGGCGAGCAGCCCGGCCGCCATCCAGTTGACCAGCAGGCCGAGCACCACGACGGCGCCGACGCCGAGCGTGACGCCGAAGGCGACCGCCTCGCCAGGCTGGATTTTTCCGGCGGGAATCGGCCGCCGCGCGGTGCGCGCCATCACGGCGTCGATGTCGGCGTCGTACCACATGTTGAGCGCGGCCGCCGAGCCGGCGCCCACCGCGATGCACAGGATCGCCGCAAAGCCGATCACCGGATGCACGTGACCGGGCGCCACCATCAGGCCGACCAGCGCCGTGAACACGACGAGCGACATGACGCGCGGCTTCATCAGCGCGAGATAATCGCGCACGTCCGCCATGCTCGGCTCGGCTAGTCCCTCGGCGGGGATTCTTCCGGCCAGATCGGCGCCGTCGCTCACGACCGACATGATCTTCCTACTCGATGCGGCAGCCGGCTGGCCGCCTAGCTTATGCGAGGCAGCGCGCCGGCCGCCCTGTTCGATGTTGTCCGACTATTTGATCCGCGGCAGCACGTTGAACTGATGGAACGGCGGCGGCGACGACAAGGTCCATTCCAGCGTCGTCGCGCCGGCGCCCCACGGATTGTCCGCCGCCCGCTCCTTGCGCACGAACGCATGGATCAGACCGACGAAGAAGATGATCAGCCCGACGAATGAGATGTAGGCGCCGAACGACGAGACGTGGTTCCAGCCGGCGAAGGCGTCGGGATAGTCGACATAGCGGCGCGGCATGCCGGCGAGCCCGAGGAAGTGCTGCGGGAAGAAGACGAGGTTGACGCCGATGAACGTCACCCAGAAGTGCAGCTTGCCGATGAATTCCGAATACATGTAACCGGTGATTTTCGGGAACCAGTAGTACCACCCGGCAAAGATGGCGAACACGGCGCCGAGCGACAGCACGTAGTGGAAGTGGGCCAC
>DATFWC010000430.1:0-6778 GCA_035259885.1 Xanthobacteraceae bacterium | reverse complement strand
TGGCGGGCGAACTCGCGCTTCACGCGCTGCAGATGGTCCACAGCATGCTCCCGCGCTACCCCGCCGCCCCCTGGGTGGCGCGC
This sequence comes from Xanthobacteraceae bacterium, assembly GCA_035259885.1. Taxonomy (GTDB): domain Bacteria; phylum Pseudomonadota; class Alphaproteobacteria; order Rhizobiales; family Xanthobacteraceae; genus DATFWC01. The sequence goes on along the minus strand of DATFWC010000430.1, from coordinate 6,695 downwards.
AGCGCCGCCGGAAAGCTCGGCGCCTCGCCCTTGGGAAACGCATAGTCCATGAGCCCGTTCACCGAGGTCCAGGTCGGGTGGTAGCGCTTGTAGATGTCCGGGTCGGCGACGTCGCCCCAGCTGCCGTCCGGGTTCTGCACCGACAGCAGGTAGTCGACTCCCTTCCGGACCAACGGATGCGCGGTGGTCAGCCCGAATGACATCAGCGTGTCCAAGAACTCGCCCATAGTCTCGGCGTCGTTGGTGGCGATGTTCTGCTCCAGGTGTGCGAGCAAGAATTCGTACTCATCCGGCAGCCATTCCGGCTTCAGCTTGGAAAACGTGTAGTCGTTGAGCGCGTAGACGATGTGCGTGACCGCATAGGCGACCGCCTCGTATTGCTCGCGCGTGGCCTGCTCGAACTTGGGATAAGGCCGCATGGACGGCACCCACTTGAGCACGTCGGCGAGGCGCGCGCCGAGCAGAACACCGTAGCGTTCGCCCGAATAGGCCGCGATCACCGCGTCGGTAAGCACGTCGTAAGGATCCATGCGCGGCCCGGACTCGGACATGCATTTGCGGCACCGCACGCTGCTCCCGGTATTGTTGTTGCGGCACCAGTTGCACGCCTCTGGCACTTCGGTCGGGATCGGCTCGGTCGCGGGGTCGAATTTCAAGAACTCGCGCGGCGTGAATTGGCGCGCCGCCTGCGCGAGGTCGCGCTTGAGCCGCTCGTCGCGCGGCCCCATGGCGTCGGCGGCAAGCGCCCCGAACACGAGGTCGGCGATGTCCTCAGCGTCGGCGTCGTTGGGCACGCGCGGATGGATACGCCGCCACGCGCGCGCCCGCTCGCGCGCCATTTTTCCCGCGTATGCCTTGAGGTGCGGATCAGAGGTCGTCGCCGCGATCGTGTAGAAGCACCACAGGTAGTCGCTGCCATATTCGGCGTAGTTTTTTTCATCCTTGGCGGTACGGTAGATGAAATCGAGCCCGCGCCGGATGGCACGCGCCTTGTCGGCGTGGGTGTAGCGCGCGCCCTCCCACAACGGCGCCGATGGCGCCGGCTTTGCCCAGGCCGGCAGCGGCGCCAGCATGGCCGGCGCAAGCAGAAATGTTCGGCGCGACAGCCGCATGACTCGTCTCCCCTGATGGCCAGCACTGTAGCGCGGACGCGCGGCGGCGCAATCCCGGGGCCGCGGCGCCGGGCGCCGCCATCAGCTCAGGAACGGGATCTCGACCAAGAGCAGGTAGCCGTTGACCATGAGCAGCGCCCCGATGATCCCGACCACACCGCCGAGATAGGCGAGCCACACCTGCTCGGCGACGATCGCGACCGAGATCAGCACGATCGCGATCTGCAGCAGGGCCTCGGCGTAGTCGAAATAGGGATCCTGCTTGAGCGCGCGGTCGCGCTTCTGCACCTGCTCGCGGGCCTTCGCCATCAGCTCCTTCTTGCCCTCCCCGGTCTCGGGCTCGGATTCGTAGCGGTCGACGGTCCTGCGGTAGTCCTCGAGCTTGCGCCGCAGGGCCGCCTTCGCCTCGCCGGAGAGCTGCGGATTGTTGCCCCAGGCAAACTCGAACTCGTCGGCGGCGAGCATGAACGCCGTCTGCCGCATGTTCTTGGCCTGGAAGAAGTTGAAGTAGTTCGAGGCCTCGATGTTGCTGTTCAGCGCTTCCTTGGTGGCATTCTGGCCGCCCAGGCTGGTGATGGCCAGCAGCATGGCGAAGACCGCAATGGCCACCGCGGCGCGTCGCTTGAACGGGTTTTCCGTCTTCTCGGCGTCCATCATGTCGGCGGCATCATTGGCTTCCATGGCGTTCTCCCTCTGCGGCGGTCGTGGCCGGCGTGCCGGCGACGCGCACGGACCGGACCGGACGCGATGTGAATGAGACGGAGCGCTACGCCGCGCAAGCGGCCCGTGTGTTCGTCAATCGGCATCTTCCATGGTGAAGCCGACCTTGACCATCACCTGGTAGAAATGCACCTTGCCGCCCTCGATCTGGCCGCGCGTCTGCGCCACCTCGAACCAGCGCAGGTTGCGCACGGTCTCGGCGGCGCGGCCGATCGCGTTGCCGATCGCATCCTCGATGCTGACCTCGGACGAACCGACGAGCTCGATGACCTTGTAGACGTGGTCGTGCATGACGGCCTCCCGTTTTGACCGGCCGATTGTCGCCGCATAGAGTCGCCAATGCCAGTCGTTCCCGCGTGGATTTCCATGCTGTCCCGTCGTACCACGCTAGCCGGCAATGGGTGCCATGGCACGAACCGCAGAGCGCCGCGCATGGCCGCCGACCTTTCGCTCGCGATGGCAGTGCTGGTTGCCGCGCTGGCCCCCACAAGCGGCGCGGAGCAGCAAACATTGGCAGTTCCGGCAGAGGTCGAGACTGTTGTGACCGGCGGACAATGGAAGTCAGACAAGCAGAGCGGCACCTACCGCGTCATCGTTTCCACCGGCGGCTTCGAGCACATCGTGTCGCAGGTCCAAGTCGACTGGATCACCGAAACGGTCGATCGGGATGATCCGCCGCGCGTCGTGAGTTCCAAGACCGCGGAAACCGGAGCCTGGCGCCTTTTTCAGCCACGCATCGTCAAGAGCGGCGGAAAATGGCGCGTCCTGCTCGAGGGCATTGAAACCCATTTCACCCGACCGCCACGCGGCACTTGGACGATAGACCTCGGCGAGCCCGGCATATTGGCCACGAGGCTGCGCTGCACGCAGGCCTGTAAGCCCTAGATATTGAGCACGCGCCCATACGCGTCCAGCACGGCTTCCTTCATCATCTCCGACAGGGTCGGATGCGGGAAGATCGTGTGCATCAGCTCCTCTTCGGTGGTCTCGAGATTCATGGCGACGACATAGCCCTGGATCAGCTCCGTCACCTCCGCCCCCACCATGTGGGCGCCGAGGAGCTGCCCGGTCTTCTTGTCGAACACGACCTTGACCAGGCCCTGGTCCTCGCCGAGCGCGATCGCCTTGCCGTTGCCGAGGAACGGAAAGCGGCCGACCCGGATCTCGTGCTTCTCCTTTGCCGCGGCCTCGGTGAGGCCGACCGAGGCGACCTGCGGCGCACAATAGGTGCAGCCCGGGATCAGGTTCTTGTCCATGGGGTGGACTTTCAGTCCCTTGATCGCCTCGACGCAGATGACGCCCTCGTGCTCGGCCTTGTGCGCCAGCATCGGCGGGCCGGCCACATCGCCGATGGCGTAGATGCCGGGCACATTGGTGCGGCAGTAGCCGTCGATGACGATGGTGCCGCGGTCGGTCTTCACGCCGAGCTTTTCCAGGCCGAGGTTCTCGATGTTCCCGACCACGCCCACGGCCGAGATAACGCGCTCGAACTCGGCCGTCTGCTTGTTGCCCTTGGCATCCTCGTAGGTCGCGGCGACCGCGTTCGCCTTCTTCTCGAGCTTCGTCACCTTGGCGCCGGTGAAGATCTTCATGCCCTGCTTTTCGAACTGCTTGCGCGCCAGCGCGGCGATCTCGGCGTCCTCGACGGGGAGGATTTGCGGCAGCACCTCGACCACCGTGACGTCGGAGCCGAGCGTGCGGAAGAACGAGGCGAACTCGATGCCGATCGCGCCCGAGCCGATGACCAGGAGCGACTTCGGCACGCGATCCGGCACCATGGCCTCAAAATAGGTCCAGATCAGTTTTTGGTCCGGCTCGATGCCGGGCAGCACGCGCGGCCGCGCGCCGGTGGCGATGATGATGTGCTTGGCCTGATAGGCGCCGGGCCCGAGCGCGCCCTTGGGCGCCTCGCTGCGCCCGGCCTTCACGGTCACCTTGCCGGGCGCGTCGATTAACGCCTCGCCCCAGATCACCTGCACCTTGTTCTTCTTCATCAGGAAGCCGACGCCGGTAGAGAGCCGCTGCGCCACCTTGCGCGAGCGCTCGACCACCGCCCTGGGGTCATAGCCGACCTTGTCGGCGGACAGGCCGTAGTCCTTGGCGTGCTGAAAGTAGTGGAAAATCTCGGCCGAGCGCAGCAGCGCCTTGGTCGGGATGCAGCCCCAGTTGAGGCAGATGCCGCCGAGATATTCGCGCTCGACGATCGCCGTCTTGAAACCGAGCTGGGCGGCCCGGATCGCCGTGACGTAGCCGCCCGGCCCGGAGCCGATGATGAGGACGTCGAAGGAGGTGTCAGCCATGGCAAGATCTCGTCGCGTTGCACAGGCGCAGTCGGCACGAGTTAACAGGCCAAGGCCAATGAAGGCAAACGGCCCGCGGACAGGGACGTTCCGTCAGTCTGTGGCCCGGGTAGAGCGACGCGAAATCCGGGAGCGGCCTCGCCCAATTGCACCGCCCTCCCGCATTCCGCTTCGCTCCATGCGGGCTACGCATCATGGCGTCGCCTTGGCGGATTTGACGCAATCGTCGTTCATTTCGGCGAACAGCTGGTCGGCCGGCTCGAACAGCTTTTCGCGCTGCGCCGCCTGCGTGCGCGGCGCGTCGGCCACGATCTTTTCCAGCGTGCGCGACAGTTCGGTGTAGCGCTCGCGCTTGGGATCGTCGCGCAGGTTGGCGAGATAGGTGCCGAGCGCGGCAAAATGGTTCACGGCGTTGGCCGCATCAACCTGCGGCGGCGACTGGCCGTCCGCTTCGCTGCCCGGCCGGATCAGGGCGGTCTTGAACTTCACCTGGAAATAGGCGTCGATGATTTCCTTGCAGGTCCGCATGTACTCGGCGCGGCCGAGGTTCGACTGGATGATGCCGACGAACTTGTTGTTGAGATAGCCGTTGAAGATCGCGGTGAGCAGCGACAGCACCGCGATGAGCATCGGGAAATAGGTGAGCAGCGCCGAACGGACCGTACTCTCCTTGTCGCTCATGGTCCTGCCCCGGCCCTGTCCCGATCCGGCGCAAGTCTGTCACGCCCGTGGCGCGCCAGCAAATGCGTGCCGGCCGTTTCGTGGCCGGCGAGCGGGTGGTCGCCCGGCGCGTGCGATCACGCCATCTGCGTTTGCCCGCGACGGCGCAGCAGCCACCAGTGGATCAGGACGGCGGCCGCACAGGGCAGCAGAAACGCGATCACGGCGAACAGCGCCAGCAGCCTGACGATATTGCCGCCGATGCCGGGCGAGGACTCCATCTCGCCGATGACAAGCGACACAACGCTGAGGATGACCATCGTGGCGACTAGTCCGGCGGTCGTCCGATCGAGGACACGGACGCTCTTCGCATACCGATCGATGATGACGTAGCCCAGCGAGAACACCAGGATCGCCGCGATGAGAACGATGATTGCGCCCCAGACATGCTCGCCGAGCACGATCTCGAGGAGGACCTGCTGGATTGCGACGCCAACGAACGCCGAGAGCACGAAGGGCGCGGCATAGCGGGCCGTCCCGCGCATCGGGACTAACGGACCTTCGCGCGTCCACACGCCATTACACCACCATCATCACCGGGTTCTCGATCAGCCGCTTGAAGGCGCCGATGAGCTCGGAGCCAAGTGCGCCGTCGACCGCGCGGTGGTCGGTGGAGAGCGTGACCGTCATGAGCGTGGCAGCCTCGATCTTGCCGTTGCGCACCACGGGGCGCTCCTCGCCGGCGCCGACCGCCAGGATGGTGGCGTGCGGCGGGTTGATCACGGCAGCGAAGTCCTTGATGCCGTACATGCCGAGGTTCGACACCGCGGTCGAGCCGCCCTGATATTCCTCCGGCTTGAGCTTGCGTGCCCGCGCGCGCGCGGCAAGGTCGCGCATCTCGTTGGAGATGGCGGAGAGCGACTTCGTCTCGGCGCTGCGCACCACCGGCGTGATCAGGCCGCCGGGGATCGCCACCGCCACCGCCACGTCCGACACCTTGTGCTTGAGCATCGCGGATTCGGTCCAGGTGACGTTCGCCTCCGGCACCCGCTGCAACGCCAGCGCCAGCGCCTTGATGACGAAGTCGTTGACCGACAGCTTCCACGCCGGCTTGCCGTCCTTGTCCTTTGGCGCCGCCGCGTTGATCTCCTCGCGCGCCGCCACAAGCTTGCCGATGTCGCAGTCGATCGTGAGATAGAAATGCGGGATCGTCTGCTTCGCCTGCTGCAGGCGCTGCGCGATGATCTTGCGCATGTTGTCGTGCGGCACGACTTCGTACGAGCCGGGCGCGAACAGCGCGCGGATCTTGTCGTCCGACGGCGCCAGCATGGGCGGCGGTGCGGTGCCGGGTGCGGCCGCAGCGGGCGCCGGTGCCAGGCCCCGGCCCTCGCGCGCCGCCGCGATGTCGCGGGCGATGACGCGGCCGTGCGGCCCAGAGCCCTGCACCCGCGCGACGTCGATGCCGGCTTCCTTGGCGAGGCGCCGCGCCAGAGGCGACGCAAAGATGCGCCCACCGCCGTTGGTTCGAATCCCCTCACCGGCCGCGCTGCGCGCGGCGACCTCTGCCCGCTGGGGAGACGTGACTGGAGCTTGTGGCGCGGGAGGAGGACTCGGCCTTGCGGCTGGCGCGGGCGCCGCTCCTTCTCCCCGCTGGGGATAGGGGGCTGCCGCGCTTGGCTTCTGCGGCGGCGCCGGCGGCCTGGCACCCCCGCCGTCCTTGCCGGCCGCGGCGGCGGTCGCCTTCACGTCCTCGCCCTCGCCCGCCAGCACGGCGATGAGCTGGTTGACCGGCACGTCGGCGGTGCCCTCCGGCACCACGATCTTCGCCAGCACGCCCTCGTCGACCGCCTCGACCTCCATGGTCGCCTTGTCGGTCTCGATCTCGGCGATGACGTCGCCGGGC
>DATFWC010000429.1:0-2116 GCA_035259885.1 Xanthobacteraceae bacterium | reverse complement strand
GCGCCCAGGCCCGCCGAGCCGATGGCATAGCCCTTGGTGACCGCCTTGGTGGTATTGCCGACGGCGTCGAGCGCATCGGTCGACTTGCGCACCTCCTTGGGCAGCCCGGACATCTCGGCGATGCCGCCGGCGTTGTCGGTGACCGGACCGAAGGCGTCGAGCGCCACCACCACGCCGGCCAGCGCCAGCATGGTGGTCACCGCGATGGCGATGCCGAACAGGCCGGCGAGCCCGTAGGTGACGAGGATGCCGGCGATGATGACGAGGGTCGGCAGCGCGGTGGCTTCCAGCGACACCGCGAGGCCTTGGATGATGTTGGTGCCGTGGCCGGTCTTCGACGCGCTGGCGATCGACTGCACCGGACGGAAATTGGTGCCGGTATAGTATTCGGTGATCCACACGATCAGCCCAGTCACCACCAGGCCGACCACGCCGCAGATGAACAGGTGAAGTCCGCTAAAGGATGCATTGGGCAGCGGGCCGAAGCCGATCAGGTAATATATTACCAGCGCAACGCCGACGAGCGAGAGCACCGCGGTGGCGATGAAGCCCTTGTACAGCGCCCCCATGATCGACTGGCTGGCGCCCAGCTTGACGAAAAACGTGCCGATGATCGAGGTGACGATGCAGGCGCCGCCGATCGCCAGTGGCAGCGTCATCATCGGCAGGAGCACCGGCGTTCCGGCAAAGAAGATCGCTGCCAGCACCATGGTGGCGACCGTGGTCACCGCGTAGGTCTCGAACAAGTCGGCCGCCATGCCGGCGCAGTCGCCGACGTTGTCGCCCACGTTGTCGGCGATGGTGGCCGGGTTGCGCGGATCATCCTCCGGGATGCCGGCCTCGACCTTGCCGACCAGGTCGCCGCCGACGTCGGCGCCCTTGGTGAAAATGCCCCCCCCGAGACGGGCGAAGATCGAGATCAGCGAGGCGCCGAAGCCCAGCGCGACCAGCGCATCGACGACGGTGCGGCTGTTGGGCGCCAGTTTGAGCGTGCCGGTGAGGAAGCCGAAATAGACGGTGACGCCGAGCAGGGCGAGACCGGCAACCAGCAGGCCGGTGATGGCGCCGGCCTTGAAGGCGAGCTCAAGCCCGTCAGCCAGCGAGCGGATCGCGGCCTGCGCGGTGCGCACGTTGGCGCGCACGGAGACGTTCATGCCAATGAAGCCGGCGGCACCCGACAGGACCGCGCCGACCAGGAAGCCGACCGCCACCAGCCAGCCGAGCAGGACGCCGACCAGCAGGAAGATCACGATCCCGACCATGCCGATGGTCAGGTACTGGCGCTTGAGATAGGCCTGGGCGCCCTCGCGCACGGCCGCCGAGATCTCCTGCATCTTCTGGCTTCCGGCGTCGGCCGACATCACCAACTGGGTGGCCCAGATGCCATAGACGATGGCAAGCGCGCCGCAGGCGATGATCACCCACAAAGCAGTCATGATTGACCCCGTTCACTGGATTTCGCCCGCCGTCGGAGAGATGAGCGAATGGCCGCGAGGCTGATTCCGACGCGGAAGTGGCGCCCGTATAGCCAAAAACGATGCGGCGGCGCAACGGCAGGCAGGCCGCACCGGGGCGAGAAGCAGGCTTCAGGCGGGGCGCAGTCGTTGCCGCAACGTCAGCCAGACCAGGAGGGCGGCGGCCGCGAGAATGACCGGCAACACCACGCCGCTGACGGCGTTCCAGCCGGCGGCGGCCAGGAGCTGACCGGACGAGAACGATGCGATCGCCATGGCGCCGAACACCAGGAAATCGTTGAACGCCTGAACCTTGTTGCGCTCCTCCGGGCGGTGGCACTGGGTGACCATCGTGGTGGCGGCCACGAAGGCGAAATTCCAGCCGACGCCGAGCAGCACCAGCGCCGACCAGAAATGCGCGACCGTCTGCCCGGCAAGTCCAATTCCGGCGCTCGCCGCAATCAGCACGAGGCCGAGGAGCATGATGCGCTCGAGGCCGAAGCGCAGGATCAGGGCGCCGGTGAAGAAGCTCGGTGCGTACATGCCCAGCACGTGCCACTGGATACCGAGCGTCGCCTCGGTGACCGAGTGGCCGCAGCCCACCATGGCGACGGGCGCCGAGGTCATCACCAGGTTCATCATGGCAAAGCTGGCCACGCCGC
>DATFWC010000428.1:0-4124 GCA_035259885.1 Xanthobacteraceae bacterium | reverse complement strand
AGCTGCCCTCGCCTGGCTGATCCTGCGCGCATCGCGCTGGGCACTTTTGACCTTTTTTCTGGCCTTTGGCCTTCACTTCATCGCCTACCGCGAGATCTATCTCGATCAGTTCGGCCACATCCTCCCGACGACCGAACTGCTGCTGTTCGCCCTGCCGCTGGCGGGGATCGGCGCCGGCCTCCTGGAACTGATGATGCGGGACAGGGCCGGGCTTCCCAGACCACCCCTGGGCAGAGGCTGGTTACCACCCAAAGGCTCGGCCGCGCACTGAGCTCCACGCGACCGGCGGTCCCTGCGTGAATGGCGCGAACGCGCAGCATCAAGGGCCAACGAACGTGGCGGAACCGCTTTCGAGGTTGACGGTGTGGTACAACACACGCTGCCCAATATGTAATGCCGGCATCGACCGGCAGCAGAACCGCTTGGTACGCGCCGCCCGCGCCGGCGCGATCGAATTCCGCGACATCAATCTCGAGCCGCACGCGCTCGCGCGCTTTGCCGCCGGAATCGAGGACGTTCGCCGCCGGCTGCACGGCGTCGACGCGGAGGGCCGCCTGCACATTGGCGCCGATTGCGCCATTGAGATCTGGCGGCGCACGCCGGGCGAGGCCTGGTTCGGGCGGCTCTTGGGCCTGCCGGGCCTGCGCCAAGTCACCCGGCTGGCCTACGACCGCTTCGCCGACCTGCTCTACGCGTGGAACCGGCGGAGAGGCCACTGGTGAACCAGCCGTGGCCATCAGGAAGAGCTGGTGCATGTGGCCATCCCAGCCTTACGTCCGCAGGAGATTTCCATGTTGCGCAAGGACGTGAGAAAAACGTCACCGGTCGCAAGCGGAATATCTTTTGCGGTGGCTACCGCGCGGCACCCACGCCTGGCGAAAGTTCGTCACGCCGGCGGAGCTCGATCATCACTTCCGCCGTCATGGATTGCGCGTGGTTGAGAGCTGCGGCGTCACGCTCGACGTGCTCTCGATGCAGTGGCGGATCAGCCGCGATCACAGTGCCACCTACCTGCAGTTCCACCGCAAGGTTTGACGCCGCGCGGCGCGGTTGCTCCGGCGCGCGCAGGCGATCGCCGATGCCGGTTACGGTCAGTTGCCCCCGCCCGCCGCCTCGATGGCGCCGCATGTGCATGCGCCCCGCGGAGCGAGTCAAAAAAAATCAGGTGGGGATGTCCTCAGGGGAGCGCTCCCCACCCGGCACGTGAGAACGCCACAGCCGATATCTCGTCGGCATCCTTAGCGCCCCGGACCAGGCGGCCAGAGGCCCCTGGACCTTCCCCCCGCCGGGGTGGCGCAAGTGGCATTGCCTCGTCGCCTCACGCGCAGGCCGGTGATACGCGAGTCGCCGCCAGCTTGCAGCAAAAATGGCCCCAATCGGCTCTCAGGGAACGACCTGAAAATCACGACGGGTTTCCCTGAGGACCTCGCTCTATGTCCGCAATGCGACACTCCGACGATCGCATGCGCTATCGGGTGGGCAAATTTCGAGTGACGCAGCACTGATGCTCGGCGGTAGCATCATGGCGAATTTCCCCGCCACAATTTGCGCGGTCGCATGGTGGCAACCGCGCGTTTTGGTCGCATCACGAGTTGAGAACGCCGCGCAACGCGTTTTCCCACCCTACGGTCGCATGAACGCGCCCGCGTCAGGTCACTCCGGCGCGCGCAGGCGGTAGCCGATTCCGGTTTCGGTAAGGACGTAGTGCGGGCGCTCGGGATCGGCCTCGATCTTCTGCCGCAGCTGGCGCACGTAGACGCGCAGGTACTGCGCGTCGGTGAGATCGTCCCACAATTGGCCGAGCAGGAACTTGTGGGTGAGCACCTTTCCGGCATGTTGCACCAGCACGCGCAGGAGGTCGTATTCCTTGGGCGACAGCTTGATCTCCTGGTCCTTCACCTTGACGATGCGCCGCACGAGGTCGACCGAGAGGTCGCCGACGCGGAAGACCGGCCGCTCGCCGTGCACCTGGAGCTGGTGGCGCAGCGCGGCGCGCATGCGCGCCAGCAGCTCGTCCATGCCGAATGGCTTGGTGACGTAGTCGTCGGCGCCGAGGTCGAGCGCCTGCACCTTGCCGGCTTCGTCGCCGCGGCTGGACAGGACGACCACCGGAACGCTGTCGTTGCGCCCGCGGATGGTGCGCAGCAGCTCCAGCCCCTGCATGTCGGGCAGGCCGAGATCGAGGATGATCAGGTCGGGATTCTGCGCCAGGCGCTCGAGCGCGCTCCTGCCGTTCGGCGCGTCGATGACCTCATAGCCCTGCGCGCTCAGGCCCATGCGCAAGAGCTTGCGGATGGGCGGCTCGTCATCGACGACCAGGACCTTGACCGGCGCGGCGCTCATGCGGCGGTGTCCAGCCGCCGGGCCTTGGCCGGGATCGGCAACGAGATGGTGAACGCCGCGCCGACACGGTCGGCGCGGTTGGCGGCCGTGATGGTCCCGCCCAGCGCCTCGACGAAGCCGCGCGATATGGCCAGTCCCAGCCCGGTTCCGGCGCGAACCTGGTCGCCCTTCTGCACGCGATAGAACTTGTCGAAGATGCGCTCCAGGTCGCCGGCCGGAATGCCTTCGCCCTCGTCCAGCACCTGGAGATGGACCGACTCGCGGTCGCGCCAGCCCTGGATGCGGATCGTGGTGCCGGCCGGCGCGTATTTGGCGGCATTGTCGAGCACGTTGAACACGACCTGCTCGAACAGCACGGCATCGACCTCCAGCATCGGCAGGTCGGGCGCGAGATCCATGTCGACGCGGTGGCGGGCGAGGATCTTTCCGGCGCGTTGCAGGGCGCTGCCGACGATCTCGCCAAGGTCGTGCAGCGCGACATTGGGCACGACGGCGCCGGATTCGAGCCGCGTCATGTCGAGCAGGTTGGCGATGAACCGGTTGAGCCGCTCCGATTCGTCGATGATGGTGGCGAGGAGATCGGCCTTCTGGGCCTCGCTGAGGTTTGCGGCGAGCCCGCGCAGCGTGCCGGCGGCGCCGAGCACGGCGGCAAGCGGCGTTTTCAGGTCGTGCGAGATCGAGGTGAGCAGCGCCGAGCGCAGGCGCTCCGTCTCGACGGTGCGCCGCACCGTGTCCATGGCCTCGACCAGGTTGACGCGCTCGATCGCCAGCGCGCCCTGGTCGATGAGGGCATCGAGCAGGCGCCGCTCGTCGGGCGTGAGCAGCGGGCCCGGTTTGTCGCTGTCGATGCCGACCACGCCGATGGCGCCGCGGCCGGTGCGCATGGGCAGGAACAGCCGCTTGGCGCCGGGCAGCGTGTCGGAGCCGCGGCCGGCCGGCCGGTCGTTCTGCCAGGCCCATTTGGCGGCGGCGATGTCGGCGTCGTCGAGCATATCTTCGGGCGGATAGCCGGCCTTGACGGCGATCGTGCCGTTCTCCGGCAGCAGCAGCACGACGCGCACCTTGAGCATCAGCGCGGTCTGATAGGCGGTGGCCCACAGCACGTCGTCGAGCGTGCCGACGCCGGCAAGCTTGCGGCTGAAGGCATAGAGCGACTCGGTGGTGCGCGCCCGCCCCATCGCCACCACCGCCTGCGTGCGCGCACGCGCCGCCACGTTGGACACCACAATGGCCACCGTGATGAAGAAGATGAACGCCGTCACGTTGGCGGGATCCGCGATGGTGAACGTGTAGATCGGCTCCATGAAGAAGAAATTGTAGCAGAGCGACGACACCACGCTGGCGAACAGCGACGGCCACAGGCCGAACCGCACCGCAATCGCCACGATCGCGGTGAGGAACACGAGGTCGGCGCTCTCGATGCCGAGCCGCGGCTGGATGCCGATGGCGACGGCGAGCGCCAGCGCCACCGCGCCGACGGCGGCGAGATAGGGGCGTGGGTCGAACAGCTCCTGCTGTTGCGCCGTTCGCACGGTCTTCTTGGGGACGGGCTCGCCGGCGGCTTCGTCGCCGGCGATGACGTGCACGCTGATGTTGCCGGCACGGCGCACCAGATCATGCACCACCGAGCCATGCAGGATCTCGAACCAGCGCGAGCGCGTCGACTTGCCGATGACGATCTGGGTGACGTTGTTGGCCTGCGCATAGGCGGTCACGCTCTCGGCGATGCCGCGATTACCGCCCGGAATGGTGATCGCCTCGCCGCCGAGCGTCTCGGCCAG
>DATFWC010000427.1:0-10559 GCA_035259885.1 Xanthobacteraceae bacterium | reverse complement strand
GCTGAGCTGCTGCCCGGTGCGTACCTCGATCAGTTTGCGGTCGCGCACCTCGTAGCCGGCCTCCTTGAGGAGGCGCAGGGCCTCGCGCAGGTTGGCCCGCACGTTCTCCGGGCTGCCGCCTACCGGATTGGTATAGGGCTTGGTGAAGACCTCGGGCGGCACCTTGTCGCGCACGGTTTCCAGGATCGCCAGTTCCTCGCCTTCCGGCAGTCCGCGCGCCGCCAGCTCCATGCCTTCGAAGTAGCTGGCGATCCGCGTGTACTGGCCGAAGAACATCTGCTTGTTGGTTTCTTCGAAGTCGAACGCGAAGTTGAAGGCGCGGCGCAGCCGCGCATCTTTGAACTTGTCGCGGCGTGTGTTGAACGCGAAGGCCTGCATGCCGCCGGAGCTGCGGGTCGGGAATTCCTCCTTGAGGACGCGCTTCTCCGCAATCGCCGGAAAGTCGTAAACGGTCGCCCAGTTCTTGGCGCTGTTCTCGGTGCGCCAGTCGAACGTGTCGGCCTTGAAGGCCTCGATCGCCACGAACGTGTCGCGGAAATACTCGAACCGGATCTCGTCGAAATTGTTTTGCCCAATGCCGACATTGAGGTCCTTGCCCCAATGGTCTTTCACGCGCTCATAGACGATGCTGCGCCCGGGCGTGAAATCCTTGATGCGGTAGGCGCCGCTCCCGAGCGGCGCCTCGAGCGTGGTGGTGCCGATGTCGCGCTTGCGGCCGGACTTGTCGGTGCCTTCCCACCAGTGCTTCGGCATGATGGTGAGCTGGCCGACGATCTGCGGCAGCTCGCGATTGCCCGGCGAATCGAACGTGAAGGTGATCTCGCGGTCGCCGCTCTTCTCCGCCTTGACGACGTGACGATAATAGGCGGCGAGCTGCGGATCGTACTTCTTGAAAGCCTCAAACGAAAAGATCACGTCGTCCGCCGTGACCGGCTTGCCGTCGTGCCATTTCGCCTCCGCGCGCAGGCGATAGCTCACCCAGGAGAAATCGGGCGGATGCTTCACGGCCTCGGCGAGCAGCCCGTATTCGGTTGACACCTCGTCGAGCGCGGGCGCCATCAACGTCTCGTTGATGAGGGTTGCGCCGGCGGCGAACACCCCCTTCACGCCGGCGACCATCCGGTTGAAATTGTCGAAGGTGCCGGGCGTACCCAGGCGCACGATGCCGCCCTTGGGCGCGTTGGGGTTGACGTATTCGAAGTTCTTGAACCCCGCCGGGTACTTCAGGTCGCCGAACAGCGACAGGCCGTGGCGCCAGGCCGGCTCCTCCGCCCTGGCGGGCGTGACCAGCGGCAGGTCGGGTAGGCCGCGCATGGCGGGCGCTGCAAGCGCAATGGCGCCGGTGCGAAGAATCGCGCGTCGGGTCAGGCTCAAGACGGGCTCCTGGGGCGTCGCCGGCCGGTTTGGCCGCGGCTTTCGGCGGAATATCATGGTTCTGCGATAAATCGCCATGCGGTCCTGGCGCCGCAGCCCCCTTGGGTTTCACTTTCCCGTGGGCCGAACCGGCCTTCAATCGGTCCAGGGCCTAATCAGGCGCGTTTGTCGCCGCCTACCGCGTCTGCGGACCGGACGAGGGCGCCTCGGCGGCCTTGGGCAGCGGCGCCGGGTGGTCCGACTTGGTGTTGAGGTACGTGATGACGTCGGCGCGTTCGTTACCGCGCGGCAGGCCGGCGAATGTCATCGACGTGCCTGGAATGAAGCTGCGTGGATTGGTCAGGAAGTGGTCGAGTTCATCCACCGTCCACTTGCCGCCCTTGGCCTTCATGGCGGCGGAATAGTTGAAGCCCGGAGCCGATGCGCGGTCGCGTCCCACCACGCCGTAAAGGTTGGGGCCGACCCGATTCGGCTCGCCCTTGTTGAAGGTATGGCAGGCTTGGCACTTCTTGGCCGAGGTCTCGCCGCGTTCGGGGCTGGCGCTGGCGAGCCGTTGCTCGATCGGTTCCTCCTGCTGCGGCGCCCCGGCCGCGCCGCCGCCTCCGGCCGGTTGCTCGACCACGGCGATGTCGTAGCCGGGTTTGGCCGGCTTGCGCGGGGCAAACATCGCGCCGGCCGCGATATTGAGTGCCAGGAGAAACAGGCACGTACCGAGAATCGCGCCGAGGATCTTGTTGAGCTCAAATGAGTCCATCGAGGGGCTCCGGGAGCCGGACGATACGGTGAGACAACGGGCGGGCGCCGCCCGGCGCGCGTGCCGCGCCAACGACGGCGGGCGGAGAAATAGCCGGTTTGCCTCGTGTCTGGCAACCGTATAACCAGGGAAAAGTCTTGCGACCTATGGTCGTCGAGCTCCGGGCCGTGCGATGTCCGACGTTCTCGTCCTGATCCCGGCCCGCATGGCCTCCAACCGGCTTCCGGGCAAGCCGCTCGCCGATATTGCCGGCCTGCCCATGGTGGTCCATGTGCTGCGCCGCGCCGAGGCGGCGGCGGTCGGGCCGGTGGTGGTCGCCACCGATTCGGAAGCCATCGCCACCGCGGTGGAGAAGGCCGGCGGCCGCGCCCTGATGACCCGTGCCGATCACCCCTCGGGCTCCGACCGCATCTTCGAGGCGCTCGGCACGGTGGGCGGCGATGTCCGCGTCGTTGTCAACGTCCAGGGCGACCTGCCGACGCTGCAGCCCGACGATGTGCGCGCTGCTCTGGCCCCGCTGGCCGACGGCGCGGTCGACATCGCCACCATTGCAGCGGAAATCCGCGACCCGTCCGAGCGCGACAATCCCAACGTCGTGAAGGTGGTCGGCACGCCGGTCGCGCCCGGGCGACTGCGCGCCCTGTATTTCACTCGCGCCACCGCGCCCTACGGCGAGGGGCCGCTCTACCACCATATCGGGCTCTACGCCTATCGCCGGGCTGCGCTGGAGCGTTTCGTAACGCTGCCGCCGTCGCCCCTGGAGCGGCGCGAGCGGCTCGAGCAGCTGCGCGCCCTGGAGGCCGGCATGCGGATCGACGTCGCCATCGTTGCTTCGGTGCCGCTCGGGGTGGACACGCCGCAAGAATTGGAGAAGGCGCGGACGCTTCTGTCGCCGTCATAGGGGGGGAGCCGATATGAACATCCTTGCATTGGCCATTGCGTCGGTTGTGGCAACGATGACCCAGGTGCTCGCGGCGCCCATGTTGGCCTGATGCATGGCGCCCGGGTGGACGGTTGACTCGCGAGCGCGTTCAGAACAAGTGGAATCCGGGTTGCGGCGCCGGCGCTGTCGGTTGTAACGGGGCGAGCATGAGTCAGACGAAGAAGATCGTGTTTCAGGGCGAGCCGGGCGCCAATTCTCACATCGCCTGCCGCGAGGCCTATCCGGGCTGCGAGGCGGTGCCGTGCCCGACCTTCGAGGACGCGCTGGCGGTGGTCGCCTCCGGCCAGGCGGACCTCGGCATGATCCCGATCGAGAACTCGGTCGCCGGCCGCGTCGCCGACATCCACCACCTGATGCCGACGTCGGGCCTGCATATCGTCGCCGAATGGTTCCTGCCCATCCGCAATCAGCTGATGGCGCCCCGCGGCGCGCGGCTGGGCGACATCAAGACGGTCGAAAGCCACATCATGGCGCTCGGCCAGTGCCGCAATTTCCTGCGCAAGCTCGGGGTGCGGACGATGGTCGGCGCCGACACGGCTGGCTCGGCGCGCGAGGTGGCCGAGCGCGGCGACAAGACCCGGGCGGCGATCGCGTCGCGGCTCGCCGCCGAGATCTACGGCCTCGACATTCTGGCCGAGGACATCGAGGACGAGTCGCACTCCACCACGCGCTTCATCGTGCTGTCGCGCGAGGACAAGCGCGTCAACCCCGGCAACGGGCTCATCATCACGACGTTCGTGTTCCAGGTGCGCAACATCCCGGCCGCGCTCTACAAGGCGCTCGGCGGCTTCGCCACCAACGGCGTCAACATGACGAAGCTCGAGAGCTACATGATCGAGGGCAATTTCTTCGCCACGCAGTTCTACGCCGACGTCGAGGGCCACCCGGAGGACACTAGCCTCAAGCTGGCGCTCGAGGAGCTCACCTTCTTTTCCAGCCACCTCAAGATCCTCGGCGTCTACGCGGCGCACCCGTTCCGCGCCACCAACAAGGGCAACGGGTGATCGCTTCCCGCATGGGCGCGGAATCCTGAGGGTCCGGTCGCGGGCGGAAATCGGGTGGCGCGCCTTGGGCTGCCGGCGTAGGTGCAGGGCTGGAGCGTGTCATGCATGTTGGTATTCTGGCGCTTGCCTTGATCGTCCTGGCCGCCGGCGGAATCGCCTTGGCCGAGCCGGCCAAGACCTCGAAGGAGCGGCTGTCCGACAAGGCATCGGACGAGCAGCGGGTCGACAATTGCCACGTTCCGCCGGAGCGGCGCGGCGCCGTGGCTCGCCCCGGTTGCCCGGAGAAGCCGGTGCCGGCGGCTTCGACCGGCCGCGGATCCTCGGCGCCGCGCTAAAGCTTCAGATCGTCTGGTTATATTCGCCGACTTCCTTGTGCTGGCGCAGCACGCCGTCGACGGCCCGAAACATGTCGCGCATGCGCGCCTCTGACACCGGGCTTTCCACCACCACCACCAACTCGGGCTTGTTGGAGGAGGCGCGCACCAGGCCCCAGGTGCCGTCCTCGACCGTGACGCGCACGCCGTTGACGGTGACGAGGTCGCGGATCGGCTGGCCGGCGACCTTCTCGTGTTTCTTGGCCGCCGCCGAAAAATGCTGCACCACCTCATCGACGACGCCGTATTTCACCTCGTCGGGACAATGCGGCGCCATGGTTGGCGACTGCCACGTTTTGGGCAGCGCGTTCTTGAGGTCGGACATTTTCTTGTCCGGGTTGCGATCGAGCATGTCGCACACCGCGAGCGCAAAGATGAGGCCGTCGTCGTAACCGCGGCCATAGGGCTTGTTGAAGAAGAAGTGCCCCGACTTCTCGAAGCCGGCGAGGGCGTTGAGCTCATTGACCCGGCGCTTGATGTAGGAATGCCCGGTCTTCCAGTAGTCGGTCTTGACGCCCTGTTTCTGCAGCACCGGGTCGGTGAGGAACAGGCCGGTGGATTTCACGTCGACCACGAAGGTTGCGTTCTTGTGCTGGGCCGACATGTCGCGCGCCAGCATCACGCCCACCTTGTCGGCAAAGATCTCGTCGCCGGTATCGTCGACCACGCCGCAGCGGTCGCCGTCGCCGTCGAAGCCGAGGCCCACGTCCGCCTTGGTCCGCAACACCTCGTCGCGCATGGCGTGCAGCATCTTCAGGTCTTCGGTGTTGGGATTGTATTTGGGAAACGTGTGGTCGAGCTCGCAGTCGAGCGGCACCACCTCGCAACCGACCGCGTCCAGAACGCGCGGCGAGAATGCGCCGGCCGTGCCGTTGCCGCAGGCGCACACGACCTTGAGCCGCCGCTTCAGCTTGGGACGGTCGGTGAGATCGGCAATGTAGCGCTCGGGAAAATTCTCGATGAAGACGTAGGAGCCGCCGCCCTTGAGGTCGAAGCGGGCCGCGAGCACGATCTCCTTCAACCGCGTCATCTCGTCCGGGCCGAAGGTGAGCGGCCGCTGCGCCCCCATTTTCACGCCGGTCCAGCCGTTGTCGTTGTGCGAGGCCGTGACCATGGCGACGCACGGCACGTCGAGCGCGAACTGGGCGAAATACGCCATGGGCGTGACGGCGAGCCCGATGTCGTGCACGCGGCATCCCGCCGCCATCAGGCCGGAGACGAGCGCCATCTTCACCGAGCCCGAATAGGCGCGGAAATCGTGGCCAGTGACGATTTCGGGCTTTACGCCCAGTTGGCGGATCAGTGTCCCCAGGCCCATGCCCAGGGCCTGCACGCCCATGAGGTTGATCTCCTGGCCCAGCAGCCAGCGCGCGTCGTATTCACGAAAGCCGGTGGGCTTCACCAGCGGTGCGGATTCGTAGGCATAGGTGTTGGGTTGCAGCGCAGGCTTGGGAGCCGGAAACATTTTTGGACGGCCTCGGGCGAAAATCGGCGCGCGGGCGCCGGATGGTCCCACATAGCGCAATGCGCCACGGGCGCAAGCGTTCCCGTCAGGAGGCGAATAGCGAATGGCACATGGCGAATGGGAGGCAAGGCGACGCCGTGTGCCCCATTCGCCACTCGCTATTCGCTATTCGCCTATTGTTCCATGAGCAGCCGGCCGTCGGCGATCTCGAAGCGCCGCAGCCGCGACAGGAACGACATACCCAAAAGGTTCTCGTTGAGCGCCCCGTCGGGCATGATCACGGCGTCGACGCCGTAGACGATCAGGCCGCCTACCTCGACCATTGAAAGCCGCGCGCGCGCCCCGCGCACGATGCCGTTGGCGGTGCTGATCTGCGCCGTGTAGTCGCGCTGGGCGGGATGGATGCCGAGCCGGGCCGCCTCGCGCTCGGGCATTGCGATAACGGTTGCGCCGGTATCGACCATGAAGCTGATGCGCCGGCCGTCGACCCGCCCTTCCACCTGGAAGTGGCCGCGGTAGTCGCGCCGCACCGTCAGGGTGCGCGGGCCCGCTGATACCGCAGGGGTCGGGCTTGCCGCCGGTTGAGCCGCCATCGCCTTGGGTGGCGTCGGCTCGCCGGCCGGCCGGCTGGAATTGGCCATGAGGCGCGGCACGATCGCGGCCGTCACCAAAGCCATGATGGCGAAATAGAAGAAGCCGCGCATGATCCGCCGCACCGACAGGGTCCGCGGCCGCCATATCAGCATGCGCTATACAGCAATTCGCTAAGATCGCCGCGCGCAGCCGCGGGACTTTTTTCGGACCATGAACGATTGGTTACGCCGACCGCGACATTTTTAGCCGGCCGGCCGCCGCAGCTCGAGTCTCCAGGCGCCGAAAAGCCGGACCAGCACGGCGGTCAGCGGCACGATCGAGGCGGCGGCGGCGCGCATCGTCTGCGCATGGTTCAAGGGCTCGCTGGTCAGGCCGGCGGCGAAATTGGTCACCATCGAGACGGCGAGCACGCGCAGTCCGATGTGCCGCGCCATGATGACCTCCGGTACCGTCGACATGCCCACCAGATCGGCGCCGAGCATGCGCGCCACCTGGATCTCCGCCGGGGTCTCGAAGCTCGGGCCGGACCGCCACATGTAGACGCCTTCGCCCGTGCGCAGCCCGGATTCCGCGGCAGCGCGGGCAAAGCGCTCGCGCAGCCCCGGATCGTAGGCGGTGGTGAGGTCGACGAAACGCGAATCCCCGGTTTCGCCGATGAGCGGATCCTGGCCCGTGAGGTTGATGTGGTCGCGGATCACCATCAGCGAGCCCGGTTTGAGCTCGGGCCGCGTCGAGCCGGCGGCGTTGGTCAGCACGACGGCGTTGGCGCCGACGAGCGCGAACGCCTCCAGCGGCACGCGCATGGCCGCGACGTTCCCGGTCTCGTAGTGATGCACGCGCCCTTTCATCACGGCGACGCGGGCGGTCCCGAGCGTGCCGACGACCAGCTCTGCTTCATGCCCGCCCACCATCGGGCGGGCGAAACCGGGCAGATCGTCATACCCGATGACGGTCGGCTCCGCGATGTGGTCGGCAATGGCGGCGAGCCCGCTGCCCAGCACGACGGCGACGTCAACCGGCCGGTCGCCCGCGCGCGACCGGATGACGGAGGCGGCCTGTTCGCTCTCGCTGCGCATGTGCCTGATGCTCAAACAGCCGGTGTGGATGCCGCGGCTTCGGTTAAAATTTTACCAGCACCGGGTTAAAAATCACCGGATTAAAAATTTTCGCTATCGCGCACCGCGCGAATCGTTAATGCCGCGCGCATTTCGCAGCACAGCGTCGTGATTTTGGGCTCATGTCCCGCGCGGCTTGGCGCGCCGCGTGGCCGGCGCCGCCAGCGGATCGTCGGGCCACGGATGTTTCGGATACCGGCCCTTCATCTCGGCTTTCACCGCCGCGTAGCTGCCGCGCCAGAACCCCGGCAGGTCGCGCGTCACCTGCACGGGCCGGCGCGCCGGCGACAGCAGTTCGACCACCAGCGGCACGCGGCCGCCGGCCACGGCGGGATGACGGTCGAGCCCGAACAGCTCCTGCACCCGCACCGACAGTTTTGGGCCCTCGTGCGCCGCGTAATCGATGGCGATGTCGGAGCCGGACGGCGCAACGAAATGTGCCGGCGCTTCGGCATCGAGCCGCCGGCGCAGCGCCCACGGCAGCATGGCCTGCAGGGCGGAAGCAAACTCGTCGCGCGATATGTCGGCGAGCGACGTCTTGCCGCCCAGCATCGGCGCCAACCAGTCCGCGCTGCCGGCCGCGAGCGCCGCATCGGACAGGTCCGGCCATTCCCCGCCGGCGTGGTGGCGCAGGAACATCACGCGGTCGCGCCAGTGGCGCAGCGCGTCGGTCCACGGCAGGCGGTCGATGCCGAGGCGCGCGATGCCGTCGGCGAGCAGGCGCGCGCTGTCTTCGCTCGGCATCACCGGCGAAAGCCGTTCCGCCAGCGTGATTTCGCCGAGCCGGCGCGTGGCGCGGGCGCGCAGGCTCGCGCTGGCATCGTCGAACGCGAGCTCGTCGCGCGCCACGATGTGCGCCGCGAGGCGTTCCTCGATATCGGCGAGCGAGATGGGCGCCGCCAGCAGGATGCGGCTGCGGCTCGCGGTCCCGGCCAATTCGGCAACCGCCAGGAACGGTTCGCGCGCCAGCGGCGACGCGGGATCGAGGCTGGCGCCGCGGCCGTTAGCCAGCAGGAACGCGCCCGAGTCTCCGCCGCGGCTCCGGGCGATGCGGTCCGGATAGGCCAGCGCCAGCAGGGCGCCGGCCGCGATGTCGCCCGCGTGCGACGACGCTGCGGCGCCGCCTTCCTGCTGCACGACCGCCGCCCAGCGCTGCGCCATGTTGCGCGCGTCTTCGGCGCGGCGCGAGCGGTCGCGGCGCAGCGTATCGATGCGGTGGCCGAGGTCGATGTCGTCGCCGCCGAGGCCGCGCTCGCTCAGGATGGCGGCGGCCGCTGCGGCCGTTGCGGCGGCGCCTTCCTTGGCAGCGACCAGCAGCATGCGCGCCAGGCGCGGATGCAGCGGCAGCCGCCGCAGGCTGCGACCCATATTGGTGATGCGTCCGTCCGCATCGATCGCGTCGAGGTCGCGCAGCAGCGCGTGCGCCTCGGCGAGTGCGGCCGCCGGCGGCGGATCCAGGAAGGCGAGGGTGGTGGGATCGCTGACGCCCCATTGCGCCAGATCGAGCACCACGGCGCTGAGGTCGGCGGCGAGAATTTCTGGCTTGCCGTAGGGCTCGAGCGACGCGGTCTGCGGCTCGTCCCACAGCCGGTAGCAGATGCCGGGCTCGGTGCGGCCGGCACGGCCGCGCCGCTGGTCGGCGCTGGCGCGCGAGACGCGCACGGTCTCCAGGCGCGTGAGCCCCACGTCCGGCTCGTAGCGCGGCACGCGCGCCAGCCCGGAGTCGACGACGATGCGCACGCCGTCGATGGTCAGCGACGTTTCCGCAATCGAGGTCGCCAGCACGATTTTCCGCCGCCCTGCGGGCGCCGGCGCGATGGCGCGATCCTGCGCCGCGCTGTCGAGCGCGCCGTACAGCGGCACGACGTCGATCGCCGGATCGGACAGCCGGTCGCGCAGCAACGTCTCGCTGCGGCGGATTTCGCCGGCGCCCGGCAGGAACACCAGCACCGAGCCGGGATCGGCGCGCACCGCGCGCGTCACCGCATCGGCCACCTGCGCCTCGACGCCGGCGCGCGGATCGCGGCCGAGGTAGCGCGTGTCCACCGCAAAGGCGCGGCCTTCGCTTTCGATCACCGCCGCGTTGCGCAGAAGCGCCGCCACGCGCGCGCCGTCGAGGGTCGCCGACATGACGAGAAGTTTTAGGTTCTCGCGCAGGCCCTGCTGGGCGTCCAGCGCCAGGGCGAGGCCGAGATCGGCATCGAGCGAGCGCTCGTGAAATTCGTCGAACAGCACGGCGGCGATGCCATCGAGGGCGGGATCGTCGAGGATCAGCCGCGTAAAAATGCCCTCGGTGACGATCTCGATGCGCGTGCGCCGCGACACCTTCGAGCCGAAGCGCACGCGCAGGCCCACCGTGTCGCCGACGCGCTCGCCCAGCGTGCGCGCCATGCGCTCGGCGGCGGCCCGCGCCGCGAGTCGTCGCGGCTCGAGCACGAGGATTTTTTTGTCCGTGGCCCAGGCTTCTTCCGCCAGCGCCAGCGGCACGCGCGTGGTCTTGCCGGCGCCCGGCGGCGCGACCAGCACGGCGGCGTTGTGCGTGCCGAGCACTCGGCGGAGGTCGGGCAGGAACGCGTCGATCGGCAACGCCGGTTGCGCTGTCATGGCGGCGATTCTCGTCAATCGGAGCCGACTCATAGCATCGGCAAAGCGGTACGATGCGGCCAATGTTGCGTCCGGGCGTTTCCCCGCTGAAGGGCTTTTTCGCAAGGGCTTTTGGGCATGCCGGTGACCGAAGACTACGCGGCGAGCGAGCCGCGCCGATCCGAGATCGATGCCCTCACCGGGCCGACGCTCCTGGAGTTCGGCAGCCCGTGGTGCGGGCATTGCCGCCGCGCGCAGCCGCTCATCGCCGAGGCGTTCGCCGATCATTCCGCCGTCCGCCACATCAAGATCGCCGACGCCAGCCGGCACCGCCTCGGACGTTCGTTCGGCGT
>DATFWC010000426.1:0-6512 GCA_035259885.1 Xanthobacteraceae bacterium | reverse complement strand
CAGGGGCTCATCACCGCCGATGCGGCCTTTGCCGAGGTCGTGCGCGGCTGGGAACGGCGGCTGGGTGAATTGTCCGCCATGGTGGATCCGGTGGAGCCGCCGGCCGACATGTGGGAGCGCATCAAGGCCGGCGTTGCGATCGGCGCCAAGCTGATGGAGCCGGCCATCGAGGCGCTCAAGCCGGCAACCGACCCGGCCGCAAAGCCGGAAGCCGCAGCGCCGGCGCCGGGAGTTCCGATCGTCGAACCGGCTGCCCCCGCCGTGGCACCAACGCCGCCTATGCCGCGCCCGCCGCCCGCCGCCGCGGTACCGCCCGCGCCGCCTCCCGTTGCCCCGCCCGCGCCGGCGCCGGCGGCCGGAACCCCGCCCGTGCCGCCGCTTGCCACCTGGCCGACTGCGCCTGCCGCCAGCCGACCCGAGCCGTCGGCAGCGGCTCCGCCAGCGGCGGCCACCACTGCGCCAGCGGCGGCCATGACTCCGCCAGCGCCAGCGGCCCGAACGCCACCCGTGCCGCCGGCTGCCATCCGACCCGAGCCGCCCCCTGTCCGGCCGGAACCGCCCGCGCTGGAACGAAAGCCCACGCTCAGGGCGCCGGTCGAGGCTGTGGTGCTGCCGGGAGCCGCGGCCGGTGGGGCCGGTGCGGCGGTGCCGCCCGCCGGCACCCAGGGCGCCGAGGTCATCGAGCTGTCGCGGCGGGTCAAGCGTTGGCGGACGGCCACCATGCTCACCGGGGCACTCGCCGCCTGCTTGCTGGCACTGGTGGTGGTGCGGGAAGCCAATCCCGACCTGCTACCCTCGGCCTTGCAGCCGAAGGAAAAAGTGGTGGTCAAGACCGTCGAGGTGCCGTCGGCGCAGCCGGCCGAATTCGTCGCGGTGTTCCAGAAGGACGACGCGTCGCCGGCCTTCCTGCTGACCTTCGATCTCGACAAGCGGTCGCTGACGGTGCGTCGGGTCGGCGCCGAGCAGCAGGCCGGCAAGAGCTACGAACTGTGGCTGGTCTCCGACAAGTATCCGGGGCCGCGCTCGCTCGGGGTCATCGGGGCAGCACCCTATACGGTGAAGCACGCCGCCGCCCAATACGACCCCGTGGTCCTCAACCGGGCGACCTTTGCGATCTCGCTCGAGCCCGAGGGCGGCTCGCCGACCGGGGCGCCGACCGGGCCGGTCCTCTATCACGGCCGGCTGGTGCAGACGACGGCGCCGGACTTCCCCGCCCGCGCGCCATAAGTCTCGTCAAGCGCACAAAAAATTAGCGCGCCGGGGCATCGGCGCGCTAACAGAATTGGAGGTCACTGATTTCTTATCGAATGGTCGTGCCGTCGCGGATCGTGAAGGTTGCGGGCTTGCCAGCCTTCAGAACCGGGCCTTCGGCCTGCAGCCGGGCGGACGCGGTATCGCTCTCGGCCACGCGGGCGGTGATGCCCACCATCACCAGCACAATGGCGCTCACCAAAGCCACGGCAACGATCTTGACGTGGGTGGTGCGGTCGGCGCCGATCAGAGAGTGGGTCATCTCAAGATCCTCCCCGGGTCCTCGCCGATTAGTCGCGGGCGCAGGGGAAAAGGTTCAAAGCTTCTGTAGTTACATACTTATCCGCGGTCACTTGGTTCAGAAGGCCGCCGGTCACAAAATCGTGTACCGAACTCGGGGGGGACCGAAGGGGGCTACGATTCGTGCCCGGCGGCGATCTTCACCGTGTATGACAATGGCACAGGCTTATTTCCGCTGAATGTCGTGTTTTATTTCTAGGCGGAAACAATGGCTCGCCACGTCGTTGCCGCATTTTCTCGGCGGAAACGGGCCTTTTTAGCTGCGGGGATCTGCCGGCTACGAAATGCTGGCCGCCGCAGACGCGCGCGGCCCGGCCCCAGGCGGGGACCGGCCGAGAGCTTGTAGTCGTGAAGGGGGCCTTAGCGGATGGTCACGTCGTAGCGGGTGGTGAAGATGGTCGACTTGCCGGCCTTCACCACGGGCTGGTTCTGCATCATGGCGCCGGCCGTCTCGAAGTCGCCGAGGTGGGCGGCAATGCCGACCATGACGAACACCACGCAAGCCACCAGGGCCACGGTCAGGATCTTGAGGTGGGTGATGCGGTCGGCGCCGAGCAGCGAGTGGGCCATGGCAGTGTCCCCTGTCCGGTGGGGTCGATCAATCTGTTAACGATCGTCCCACGCCGATGTTTCCACCGAATGTCGTTAACCATTTCGTCGCGGAAACATGCCCGCCGGTTCAGGGCGGCCGGTGCCGCCGCTGAGGCGGCCCCCCGTGAGCTCAGATGCTGCCCACGGTCTTGAGGCGGGCGCGCGGATGGATTTCCGACTGCGACAGGACCGGGGTCTGGGCGCGGAAGCGCTCGACGATCGAGCGCACGAACGGCCGGATGCCCGGTGAGGTGACCAGGACCGGGACCTCGCCTTCCCGCGCGGCGTCCTCGAACCGCTCGCGCACCAGCATGATGAACTCGGACAGGCGCG
This sequence comes from Xanthobacteraceae bacterium, assembly GCA_035259885.1. GTDB lineage: Bacteria > Pseudomonadota > Alphaproteobacteria > Rhizobiales > Xanthobacteraceae > DATFWC01. The sequence goes on along the minus strand of DATFWC010000426.1, from coordinate 4,037 downwards.
AGGGCTGCATGGCCAGGCCCTTCTCCTCGCCCTGGCCCACGATCGATTCGACGAAGGCCTGTTCCCACCTGGCCGACAGCGCGATCAGCGGCAGGTAGCCGGACGGCGTGGTGTACTGGGCGCAGATCTGGCGGGCCAGCCGCGCCCGCACGTGCTCGGCCAGCATCGGCGGATTGCGGGTGAACGACAGCCCGTCGGCAATGCCCTCCAGGATGGTCGACAGATCGCGCACCGAGATGCGCTCGGTGAGCAGGATCTGCAGCACGCGCTGGATGCCTGACACCGTGATCTGACCTGGCGAGATGTCCTTGACCAGCTCGGCCTGCTCCTTGGGCAGTTCCTTGAGCAGCTTCTGCACCTCGCCATAGGACAGGAGCTCGGACATGTTGGCCTTGAGCACTTCCGTCAGATGGGTGGCCAGCACGGTGGAGGAATCGACCACCGTATAGCCCTTGATGGCCGCCTCCTCCTTGAGCGCGTCGTCGATCCAGGTCGCCGGGAGCCCGAAGGTCGGCTCGGTCGTGTGCACGCCCGGCAGCGTCACTTGGGCGCCGGTCGGGTCCATGACCATGGACTGGCTCGGCCAGATGCGCCCGCGTCCCGCCTCCACTTCCTTGACCTTGATGATGTAGGTGTTGGGCTCGAGCTGCACGTTGTCGAGGATGCGCACCGCCGGCATGACGAAACCCATCTCGGCGGCGAGCGAGCGGCGCAGCGCCTTGATCTGCTCGGTGAGGCGGTCGGACCCGTCGGGCGCGTTGACCAGCGGCAGCAGGGCGTAGCCGAGTTCGATCTTGAGGTCGTCGATCTTAAGCGCGGCCGCGATCGGCTCCTCGGCCGTGGTGGCCGGGGCGGCGCCGGCATCCGTTGCCAGGGCCTCCTTGGCCAGCTGCTCCTTGCGGCGCTTGTCGATCACATAGGCGAGGCTGGCGGCGCCGCCGGCAAGGAACAGGAAGGGCAACATCGGGATGCCGGGCAGGAGCGACATCACGCCCATCACGGCGGCCGACATGCCGAGCGCCTTGGGATAGCCGGACAGCTGCTTGACCAGAGCCTGGTCGACGCCGCCTCCGACGCCAGCCTTGGACACCAGCAGGCCGGCCGCCGTCGACACGATGAGAGCCGGAATCTGGGTGACCAGGCCGTCGCCGACAGTGAGCAGCGTGTAGGTACGGCCCGCTTCGGCGAACGGGAGGCCCTGCTGGGCGATGCCGATGATCATGCCGCCGAGCACGTTGATGAACACGACAAGGAGGCCGGCGACGGCGTCGCCGCGCACGAATTTCGACGCGCCGTCCATGGCGCCGTAGAACGCGCTCTCGTCCTCGAGCTGCTTGCGCCGCGCCCGCGCCTGCTTCTCGTCGATCAGGCCGGCCGAGAGGTCGGCGTCGATGGCCATCTGCTTGCCCGGCATGGCGTCGAGGTTGAATCGCGCCGCCACTTCGGCGATGCGGCCCGAGCCCTTGGTGATGACGACGAAGTTCACGATGACAAGGATCGTGAACACGATGATTCCGATGACGAAATTGCCGCCCATTACGAAGTTGCCGAACGCCTCGATGACGTGGCCGGCGGCGGCCGTGCCTTCGTGGCCGCGCGACAGGATCAGGCGGGTCGACGCCAGGTTGAGGGCGAGCCGCAGCATCGTGGCAATGAGCAACACGGTGGGAAAGGCGGAGAACTCCAGCGGCGCGTGGATGAACAGCGACGTCATCAGGATCAGCACCGACAGGATGATCGAGATGGCGAGGAACAGGTCGAGGAGAATCGGCGGCAGCGGCAGGACGAGCACCACCAGGATGGTCATCACGCCGATGGCGAGCGCGATGTCGCCGCGCCGGAACAGCGCGCCGATCTCGCCCAAGGCCGGGAGCCTGAACCCGCCGGAAGCTGGCGCCGTCGTGGCGTCGCTCATCGTCGCCTGCTCGTCCCGTCTGTGCCGCTGGCGCGCGCCGAAGACGTGCGCGGCGGCCGCCGGGCCGCCCGGGCGAATGAGAGGAATCCCCGCGTCCAAGGCGCTGCCCCGATTCGCTGCACGACGGTGGCTTCGCCTCCCTGGGCAAGATTTGCCCAGCACATGGTTAGCGCGCGGTTAACGCCGGCGGGCGGCGGCAACTCGACTGGCGCGCGGCTGCGATCGAGTTCGGCAGCCGCCGCCTGCTTCGCGCCCCGGACCACCACGATGTCGGCCACCGGCGGCTGAAGCTGTGGCCGGCGCGTCCGGGCGGCCGGACGGAGCCGATTCGGCAATGTCAGGGTGGTTACGCCGCGGACAGTGGCACGGTCAGTTCGCGCCAGGGCGTCGGTGTGAAGCTATCCGTCGCGTCCGAGCTACAGACGTTTCGGACACATTCGTGTTCGACGTCACCGGTCGGTTGTATCTCGGCGACGGCGTCATGACCGTCCGGGTGAACGTGACGGTGGAGTAGGGGCGCGCGCCCACGCGCTAAGGTCGTCGCGAGGGGCCGGCCCTCGCAAAAGGCTTTCGGCCCCATAACTGGAATGGTAAGGCGACGATACGGTAATGAGCCTACCAAGCCCCGAGTGCGCCACAAACGTTACCTAGGCTACCGGCGGTCGGGAGCGGTTTGGTGTATACCCGACCGGGCGGTCCCGATCGTTCCTGGCAGGGTGGTCGGGACCGTCATTTTTCTGGCAGCACGATTCGGGACCTTTCCACAGATGGGTACCTGTGCTCAAGCCGTGTGCGGCGGCGGTACGGCGGAACCAGTGGATAGGTCGCGGCATTCGCCCATCGAAACGGCAACAATCTCCGGTTGAGCGCCGCCATGGCGCCGGGCGCCGACGGCTTTCAGCGCGGCGCGCAGTAGCGTGCCTGGCGCAATCGAACACGGGCTTCGGCCGTTTCTGCCTCGACATAGCGCGGATCGTAGCGCGGGCAGCCCAGTGCCGCGCCGGCCGCAATGATGGCCCGGTTGAGATCAAGGCCATCGTGGTCGCGGACGCAGTAACCCACCTCGCGGCGATGGGTCTTCTCCCCGGTGACGCTGCACGTCACGCTCTCGCCCTCGTGCACGAGGGCGCGCATCGTCGCCGTTGCGCTGTCGCCTTCCGCCGTGCCGCGCTCCATGGCGTCGACACCCTTGAGCCGCACCGACACGCCGTCGACGACGAGTGTGTCGCCGTCGACGACGCGGACCGGTCCGGAGACGGTGAACGATTGGGCTGCTGCAGCGTCAGGCGCCGGCGATATGACGCTCAGTGCAATTGCAACGGCACCGGCAGTGAGCGCCGCGACCGATCCCTGGTTTTTGTTGAACAGCTTCTTCCCCTCGCGCTGACTCGCGCTGCACGCCGGCGTGCGCAGCGGGCCGGCCGTACATGGGGAAGTCCTGCGCCGCGGGCTTGTCGGCGCACGCCAAAGTCTTGCGTTGCGCAGCCACCGCACCTGGAGCGCGTTGGCTCGTCGTGTGGCTTGTCGTTCAGCCCGCCGCCCGCACCTCGCCGCTGCCCGGCGGCGGGATCGTCACGCCCTCGTCGGCATATTCGTTGAGCTTGTTACGCAGCGTGCGGATCGAGATGCCGAGAATATTGGCGGCGTGCGTGCGGTTGCCCAGGCAGTGCTTGAGCGTCTCCAGGATCAGGTCGCGCTCGACGTCGGCCACCGTGCGGCCGACCAGGGCGCGGGTGATCTGCTCGGCGGCGAGCGCCGCGTGGGCGACGGCCGGCGGCTGGCGCGACACGTCGAGCGTGGCGCCGTCGGGCGAGAGAATCGCCTCGGGCCCGATTTCCGGGCCGGAGGCCAGCAGCACGGCGCGGTGGATCGTGTTCTCCAGTTCGCGCACGTTGCCGGGCCAGCAATTGACGGTGAGCTGGCGACGGGCCTCGGCCGACAGCGGACGCGGCGGCATGCCGTTGGCCTGCGCGTACATGCGGGCGAAATGCTGCGCCAGTTCGAGGATGTCGGCCGGGCGCTCGCGCAGCGGCGGGATCTTCAGGTTCACCACATTGAGGCGGTAGAGCAGGTCCTCGCGGAAGGTCCCCCCGCGCACCGCGTCGGCAAGGTTGCGGTTGGA
>DATFWC010000425.1:0-4094 GCA_035259885.1 Xanthobacteraceae bacterium | reverse complement strand
GCGAATCGGCGGTGTACGACACGGCCGTGCGGCTGGCGCAGGAGTTCTCCATGCGCCACCCGCTGATTGACGGCCAGGGCAACTTCGGCTCCGTGGACGGCGATCCGCCGGCGGCCATGCGCTACACCGAGGCGCGGCTGTCGCGCGCCGCCGAGTCCCTGCTCGAGGACATCGACAAGGAGACGGTCGATTTCCAACCCAACTACGACGAGAGCCGGCGCGAACCGCTGGTGCTGCCGGCCCGCTTCCCGAACCTGCTGGTCAACGGCGCGGCCGGGATCGCGGTCGGCATGGCGACCAACATCCCGCCCCACAACCTGCGCGAGGTGATCGACGCGACGATCGCGCTGACCAAGAAGCCCGACCTGACGACCGAGGAGCTGATGGAGATCGTGCCCGGCCCCGATTTTCCGACCGGCGGCACGATCCTCGGACGTCAGGGCATCCGCGCCGCCTACCACCTCGGCCGCGGCTCGATCGTGATGCGCGGCAAGGTCGAGATCGAGACGCTGCGCGGGGACCGCGAAGCCATCGTGGTCAGCGAGATTCCCTACCAGGTGAACAAGGCCGCCATGGTCGAGAAGATCGGCGAGCTGTGGCGGGATAAGAAGATCGAGGGCATCTCGGCGCTGCGCGACGAATCCGACCGCCAGGGCTACCGCGTGGTGGTCGAACTCAGGCGCGACGCCATGGCGGACGTGGTGCTCAACCAGCTCTACCGTTACACCCCGCTGCAATCGACCTTCGGCGCCAACATGGTGGCGCTCGACGGCGGCCGTCCGCAGGTGATGAACCTGAAGGACCTGCTGGCCTCCTTCATCTCGTTCCGCGAAGAGGTGATCTCGCGGCGCACCAAGCACCTGCTCGGCAAGGCGCGTGACCGCGCCCATATCCTGGTCGGCCTCGCCATCGCGGTGGCCAATATCGACGAGGTGATCCGGCTGATCCGCAGCGCGCCCGACCCCAACGCGGCGCGCGAGGCCCTGATGGCGCGCGACTGGCCGGCCGCCGACGTGGCGCCGCTGATCGCGCTGATCGACGATCCGCGCCACCGCATCACGCCGCAAGGCACCGCACGGCTGTCGCCCGAGCAGGCGAGGGCGATCCTCGATCTGCGGCTGCAGCGCCTGACCGCGCTCGGGCGTGAGGAGATCAAGGAGGAGCTCGACAAGCTCGCCGCCGAAATCAGCGACTACCTCGAAATCCTGCGCTCGCGCGCGCGCATCCTGTCGATCGTCAAGGACGAGCTCACGGCGGTCAAGACCGAGTTCGCCACGCCGCGCCGCACCGTCATCGTCGACCAGGAAGGCGAGGTCGAGGACGAGGACCTGATCCAGCGCGAGGACATGGTCGTCACCGTGTCGCATCTCGGTTACGTCAAGCGCGTGCCGCTGTCGACCTACCGGGCGCAGAAGCGCGGCGGCAAGGGCCGCTCTGGCATGCAGACGCGCGAGGAGGATTTCGTCACCCGCCTGTTCGTCGCCTCCACCCATACGCCGGTGCTGTTCTTCTCCTCACGCGGCCGGGTCTACAAGGAAAAGGTGTGGCGGCTGCCGCTGGCGGCGCCGCAGGCGCGCGGCAAGGCGCTCATCAACATCCTGCCGCTCGAGCAGGGCGAGAACATCACGACCATCATGCCGCTGCCCGAGGACGAGAGCTCGTGGGGCGCGCTCGACGTCATGTTCGCCACCACGCGCGGCACGGTCCGCCGCAACAAGCTGTCGGACTTCGTCGACGTACGCCGCTCCGGCATCATTGCCATGAAGCTCTCCGAGGGCGAGGCCATCGTCGACGTGCAGATCTGCACCGAAGCCGACGACGTGCTGCTGACCAGCGCCGCCGGCCAGTGCATCCGCTTCCCGGTCAACGACGTGCGCGTGTTCCAGGGCCGCACCTCCATGGGCGTGCGCGGCATCAATCTCGACACGGACGACCGCGTGATCTCGCTGGCGATCCTGCGCCACGTCGAGGCGACGGCCGACGAGCGTGCCGCCTATCTCAGGCGCGCGGCGGCGGTGCGGCGCGGCCTCAACGGCGAAGTCGAGGAGGTGCCGGAAGCCGACGAGGCGGCCGACACGATCGAGCTTGGCGAGCAGCGCTATGTCGAGATGTCGGCGGCCGAGCAGTTCGTGCTGACGATCTCGGCACGCGGCTTCGGCAAGCGCTCGTCGTCGTACCAGTACCGCACCACCGGGCGCGGCGGCAAAGGCATCGTCGCCATGGCGGTCACCGAGCGCAACGGCCGCCTGGTGGCGTCGTTCCCGGTCGAGGAGAGCGACCAGATCATGCTGGTCACCAACCGCGGCCAGCTCATCCGCTGCGGCGTCGACGGCATCCGCATCGCCGGCCGCTCAACCCAGGGTGTGATCGTGTTCGACACCGCCGAGGACGAGCGCGTGGTCTCGGTCGAGCGCATCGGCGAGGTCGAAGGCCCGGGCGAGGGCTGAGCGTCACGGCCGGGCTCCGGATCACCTCCGGGGCAGGCTGACCCGGCAATCCATCGCCCGGCGTGAATTGCACCGGCGCCACGTCGGGGTGGTCAGGCGCTGCCGGACCTGGCGGTGTTGGCTTCGCGTGCCTGCCACGCCTGCAGCACCTGCTGCGCTGACGCGCACGACAGGCGGTCGAAATCCCGGTGCGCGGCGTAGAGCTTCTGCGGCGTCACGTCGTCGGCGGTGCGCACCTGCAGGATGGCGCGCAACGTCACCCAGCCGAAGTCGCAGGCCTTGCACAGGATGACGAGCGGACCGATGTCGCCGCTGTGCAGCACGCGCTCGATCACGTCGACCGGTATGGAGGCCAGCAGCGACAGCGCCGCCACCATCTCCTCCTCCCGCCTGGCGAGCGCCAGTTCGCGCACCTCCGGCTCGCCGAACTTGCCGCCGGGATGTCGCATCAGCAGGTTGCGCAGCGCCGTGCCGTAATCGGGCGGCGCCGGCATGCCGGCGGCGATGTCGCCGGAAATCTTGGCGAGGACCTGGTGGATCAGCTGCCGGGTTTCCGGCCGCGCCCGTGCCAGCAGCCGCTCCTTCACCACCTCGGTGGCCTGCAGCAGCAGCCGGCAGAACAGCTGCGGCGGCACGTCGCGCCGCTCCATGATCTTGCTGGCCAGGTGCTCGTCGGTCTCGGCATGGCGGACCAGCGCCGTCATGCCGTTTTCCGAGAATCTTGCGCCAGTATTCTGGGCGATGGAATGGACCACGGCGCTGTTGCCGCGGCCGACCAGCACGTCGGTGACCGGCTCGTTGAGGCGCGATCGCACGGAAATCGCCAGCAGATGATCCTGGCTCGACGCCTTTGCCACGTCCATGAGGCTGTCGTCGTCGAGCTGCCTGGCATGCCGCAGCACCGGGCCGGCGACGGCGATTTCCTCATGCGCGGCGAGCCGCCGGATCACCCGCGGCGGGGCACGGTCGAGCTTGGCCAGCCGCTGGGACAGCTCGGCCAGCGCCTTGGTCTCGATCTTGTCGATCAGGAAACCGAGGACGTCGTCGAAGGCGCTGATCTGCTCGTCATCGAACCGCCGGGTTCCTTCGACGAAGAGATCGGTGATGCGCGCCAGCACCGCGGCGCGCTTGTGGCTGGACCCGCCGTGGACAGCGTCTTCCAGCTCGGCGATCAGCGAGGTATGTGCCGGCACGAAATCTTCCGAGATACCCGACCCTTGGTCCGTAGTTTTACACAGGAGATTGAATAAATCGTTTTGATGAGGGATCAGATTTCGAATTGACGCAGCCTCAGGCGGCGACATGAGACAATGAGGGTGACGGCCTCATACGCGCAGACGCCTTGGTCTCGTGAGTCCGCTGACAGGCCCTCGAGCAGGGTCCCGAAAAGGTCTGGCCCGGACTCGACCCGGGCCGGATACCGGCTTTCGGCAAGGACCGCTCTATGCCGCCACGGTGCCGAGGAAGGTCTCGACCTGCTGGCGCAGCTTGGCGGCGGCGTCGCCAACCGACGTCGAGGCTGACAGCACGGTCTGGGCCGAGCGGCGCGTCTCCGTCGCCGCCCCCGCCACCTCGCTTAAGACCGTGACGATCACCTTGGTGCCGCGCGCCGCGGCGCTGACATTGTGTGAGATCTGGCTCGTGGCG
>DATFWC010000424.1:0-15714 GCA_035259885.1 Xanthobacteraceae bacterium | reverse complement strand
CGATCAGCCCGCCGGCGCCCGCCTGGTTGCTGACCAGGACCTGCCTTCCCCAAACTTGTCCGAGGCGTTCCGCGATGATGCGGGCGACGACGTCAGGACCGCTGCCTGCGGTGAGGCTGGCGATGATCGTCACCGGCCTTTCCGGAAAAGTGTCGGCCCGCACCGACGTCCAGGCGAAACTGCTCAGCACGGCGAGTAACCAAGCACCGCATAGGCGAAAGCACATTCTGGCCATGTCCTTGACGGGTACCGATACAATTTGCAATTGCGGCAAGTATGAAGCAATATAAGTCGAATTTGGTCAACCCGGCCGCACCTCCCAGGTGTTTACCTATGAAGCGGACCCGCGTGAATTGGGAGAGGCGCATCGGCCGGCGCCTCAAGCTGCGCGATATCTTCATCCTGTTCACCACCGTGCAGTCGGGCAGCATGGCCAAGGCCGCAGCCCATCTCGGCATTTCCCAGCCGGCGGTGTCGGAAGCCATCAACGACCTGGAGCATGCGTTCGGCGTGCGTCTTCTCGACCGCACGCCGCAAGGCGTCGAGCCCACCATTTACGGGCGCGCGCTGGTCAAGCGCGGGCTGGCGGCGTTCGACGAACTCCGCCAGAGCGTAAAAGAGATCGAGTTTCTCGCCGATCCCACGGTGGGAGAACTGCGCATCGGAACCATCGAGCCGATGGCGGCGAGCCTCATTCCGGCGATCATCGACCCGCTGTGTCAGAAATATCCCGGCGTTCTCTTCCATGTGACGCAGGCGCCCGGCGTGGCGCAGCAATACCGCGATCTGCGCGAACGCAATGTGGAGCTCATCCTCGGGCGCATGGTGACGCCGAATGCGGAAGAGGATCTGCACGCGGAGATCCTGTTCGAAGAGCCGATGTACGTCGCCACCGGGCTGCACAGCAAATGGGCTGGCCGTGACACGATCGAACTGGCGGAGCTGGTCAACGAGCGGTGGGTGCTGCCGCCTCCGGACAGCGTGATCGGGTCGGTGATCGCGAATGCGTTCCGGGCCAGCGGCCTGGACGTGCCGGGCAGCGCGGTCGTGTGCAATTCCCTCCAGCTGGTGAATGCCCTGCTGCCGACCGGCCGCTTCCTGGCCCTGCTGCCACACTCACTGCTGCATTTCAGCGCCGCGCGGCTCCTGATCGAGGCGTTGCCGGTCAAATTGCAGGCGCAGCCGCCGCCGGTGGGAATCGTCACGCTGAAGAACCGCACGATTAGCCCGGTGGCGCAGCTGTTCATCGAGACCGCCCGCACGGTCGCGGCCCCGCTCAAGGCGCCGCACCTGCGCCCGGCGATTACTGCGGCCTGGCCGCATACTGCTGTACCAGCGGCTTCCACAAGGCTTGCTGGCTTGCGATGAAATCCTTCAACTCATCCAGCGACATGGCGCGCGTATAGGTGCCGAGCTCGGCGAGTTTCTGCTTGAGCTGTGGCCGCGTCACCACGTCGGTCAGATCCTTTCCGGCCTTGTCGGCAATGGCGGGCGACGTGCCCGGCGGTCCCATCAGGACGAACCAGCCGGTCGCGACGAAGTCGCTGATCGTATCGGCGGCGGGCGGCAGCTCGGGAAAATTTTCCAGGCGCTGCGGTGCCGCCACCGCCAGCGGTTTGAGCTGCTGCCCGCCAATCGCACCGAGGAGGCCGGGCAAGGATTCGACCACCATCGGCACACGCCCGCCAACGATATCGTTCACGGCCTGCGCGGTCCCCGGATAGTGGACGAACGTGAGGTCGATTCCGGCACGGCGCCGCAGCAGCTCGCCGCTCAGGTGCGCGAGCCCGCCGCTCTGGGTGACGGCGCAGTTGAGCCCGCCGGCTTGTCGCTTGGCCAGGGCGATGAGCTCCGCCAGTGAGTTCACGCCGAGCGCCGGGCTGACTGCGACCACCATCGGCTGCTCGCCGACAAAGCCGATGGGCACGAAGTCGCGCCCGACGTCGAAGCCCAGGTTGGGCTGCAGCACCGGCAGCGCCACGAAGGTGGATGAGAGTCCGAAGAACAGCGTCGAGCCGTCGGGCGCCGCCGTCGCGGCGGCGCGGGCGCCGATGCCGGTGCCGCCGCCGGGATGGTTGAGGATCAGCACCTGCTGTCCCCACGTGCGGGCCAACTGCTCGGCGACAAGGCGCGCAATCACGTCGATCGACCCGCCGGCCGCCGCCGGCACGACGAGCTTGACCGGCCCGGCCGGATAGTTTTGCGCCATCGCCGGCGCCGCAGCGGCGATCAGCAAGGCCAGCACGGCACTGCGGACCCCATGTCGTTTCATGGCGGGTATCCCCGCTGCCTGCGTTCCGCCAGCAGGTCGAGCACGGCACCGGCGGCGCGCTCGCTGGGCACAGCATCGCCGCTCCCGAGGATCGTGTCGAGCCGCCGGAATGCATCCTGCTGCCGCTGCCGCGCCGGGGTGTCATCCAGAACATCCGCCAAGGCCCGCGCCAGATTGGCCGCCGTGCACTGCGTCTGCAGGAACTCCGGCACCACCAGCTCGCCGAGCACCAGGTTGGCCAGGATCACCGACGGCACGTCCAGGACCATGCGGGCGATCATCCCCTCTACCAGCGAGATGCGATAAGCGGCAACATGCGGGATGCCCGACAGCGCCAGCTCGAGCGTCACCGTGCCGGACGCCGCGAGCGCGGCTTTGGCACGGCGGAACGCCGCGTGCTTGTCCGCCTCGCTGACGACGATGCGCGGCCGGATCGCCCACTGTGCCGTGACGGCGGTAATCTCGTCGGCGAGCTGCGGCAGCGTCGGCAGCACCACCTCGAACGGGCCTTGCTGCTTGCTGACCTGCTCCAGGGCCGAGCCGAAAACGGGGCCGAGACGCCGGATCTCCTGCCGGCGACTTCCTGGCAGCGCCAGCACCAGAGGTGTCTCGCCGCGCCCGCGCTCCTCCTCGGGCGACGGCCGCAGCTCACCCAACTGGGCCAGCAGCGGATGGCCGACATAGACGCAGGGCGGTCCGCCGAGGCGCCGATGGACCTCCGGCTCGAATGGAAATACCGCGAGGATACGATCGATCGAGCGGCGCATCGCGCGCGCCCGTCCCGAACGCCAGACCCAGACGGTCGGCGACACGTACTTGACGATGGGCACGTCCGGCAGGCGCCGCCGCACCGCCCGCGCGACACGCAGGCTGAAGTCCGGCACGTCGATCAGGATCACCACATCGGGCGGCGCTGCCACGATCGCCGCCACCGTCTGGCGAAACCGGCGCACGAGATTCGGCAGCCGGGCGATCAGCGGCACGAAGCCGATCGACGTCAGCTCGTGCGCCGGGTAGAGGCTTGCAAGTCCCGCCTCGGTCATGCGCGGCCCGCCGACGCCGCGGAACGACGCCGCCCCGCCATGCCGGCGCGCCAATGCGCGCATCAGCCCGGCACCGAGCACATCGCCCGAGGTTTCGCCCGCCAGCAGAAACACGTCGAGGCGAGAAGCTGTGGCGCCGCCGTTCACGACGGTTCTCGCGCCGGGCCGGCCGGGACCCCGACGACGAACAGCCCGGCCGCGTCCGCCGCCTTGATGAGTTCCTCGAGATCGGCGGTGATCGCTCCTTCCGCCTCCACGGCAATTCCGGCGAGTCCCGCCGCGGCGGCCGCCGCGACCGTGCCGGCGCCGATCGACGGCAGATCGAGCCGGCGGTCCTGCTTCGGCTTCGGCGCCTTGACCACAACGCCGATTCTGCCGCTCAGCCGAATACGCCCATCGTGCCGCAACGCCGCGACACGCGCCAACATGCCGTCGGTTCCTTCCGCCGCCTCGATCGCCAGCACGTAGTTGTCGGCGACGACGACGGCCTGGCCGACGTCGAACGGTCCCATGGCGCGGATGAGCGCAATGCCGCGCGCCATGTCAGCGAGGTCGCGGGCAGACGCCCGATGGCGGCCGAGCGTGCCTTCCGGCACCAGAATTTCCGGTGCAACCTCGTGTGCGCCGAGCAGCTTGAACCCGTTCTCCTCGAAGATGCGAGCCACTCCGGAGAGAAGGTGGTCGTCGCCGCCGCGCAGCAGGCGGACGATGCGCGGCAGGTAGCGCAGGGTGGCCAAGTCGGGGTTGAGCTGGGCGAGCGAGGGCCGCAGCATGGTGCCGATGATCACGACGTCGCGACATTGCGCCGCCCGCGCCAGCCGGCGGAAGCGGCCGAACTGGCCGAGCCCGGCCCAGTGATGCGGATAGCGCGCGGTCGCGGCCGCATCGGCCCAGCCGCGGATCGCGAACAGCACCACGTCGCGGCCGCGCCGCATGACCGCATCGGCCACGACGAATGGAAAGTTGCCGCCGCCGCAGATGATGCCAAGGGGACCCGGGCTGGCGGGCTCGCTCATGACGCGACTTGGCCGCCGGAGCCGGCGGTCGCGGTCGAGTTGAACGGCATCATGAGCGGCCGTGTGTCCGCGGCGCGAATGAAGGCGAGCACTTTTCCCACCAATGCATCCTCGCCGAACTCGCGCTCGACCGCCTTCAGGCGATCGCGAAACACGCCCTCGCCCATGAACAGCGCGCGGTAGGCACGGCGCAGGCGATGGACATCGGCGCGGCCGAAACCGCGGCGCTGCAGGCCGACGATATTGAGGCCGTCGAGAACGGCGCGCTGGCCGATGGCAAAGGCAAACGGAATCACGTCGCCGGCGACGCCGCTGACCCCCGACACCATGGCGCTTTCACCGATACGCACGAACTGATGGACGGCGGCGTGGCCACCGAGCGTCACATAGTCTCCGGTGGTGACATGACCACCGAGCACCGCGCCATTGGCGAGCGTCACGTCGTTGCCGACATGGCAATCATGCCCGACATGCGAGCCCACCATGAAAAAGCAGCGGGCGCCGACCTCGGTGATCCCGCCGCCCTCCTCGGTTCCGATGTTCATCGTAACGCCTTCGCGAATATCGCAGTCGGGACCGACGACGAGCCGCGTCGGACCGCCGCGATATTTCACCGCCTGCGGCGGCGTTCCGAGGGATGCGAACGGCGCGATCGCCGTGCGCGCGCCGATCGTGGTATGGCCGGCGAGATAGACATGGGCGAGCAGGCGGCAGCCTTCGCCGATCACCACGTGCGGGCCGATGACGCAATAGGGGCCGATGTGCACGTCGGCCGCGATCTCGGCACCGCGATCGATCACGGCAGTCGAATGAATGCTCGCCATCACGCTTACTCGTCGGCGATCATGGCGCCGAGCTCGGCCTCGGCCACCAACTGGCCGCCCACCTTGGCCTCGCCGCGAAACCACCACATCATGCGGCGCCTGGATATCTTGCTCATGTGATATTCGACGACGTCGCCCGGAATGACCGGGCGGCGAAACTTGGCCTTGTCGATGGTGAGAAAGAACACGCGCGCCGCCGGGCCGCTGCGCCCCTGTGCAAGGCCGCAGATCGCGCCCGCCGTTTGCGCCATGCCCTCGAGCAGGAGCACGCCCGGCATCACCGGATTGCCGGGGAAATGCCCCTGAAAGAACGGCTCGCTGGCCGTGACGTTCTTGATGCCGATGCCCGATTCGTCGTCGCGGATGGCGACGATGCGATCTACCAGGAGAAAGGGATAGCGGTGCGGAAGGAGCTTCAGGATGTCCTGGGGCCCCAGCTCGGCGAGCTTCACTTCGGTGCCGCTCATTCGCTTTCGTCCGCCTTGCTGCCGGCGCCGCGGCGGCGGGCAATCCGCGCCAGGGTCGCAACTTCGCGCATGAAGGTGCGCAGCGGTTTCGCCGGTGTGCCCATCCACTGCTCGCCGGCCGGCACGTCGTGCATCACGCCGCTTGCCGCCGCCAATTGCGCGCCTTCCCCGACCATGACGTGGTCCGCCAAGCCTACCTTGCCGCCCAGCATGACATAATCCCCCAGCATGCAACTGCCGGATATTCCCACCTGGCCGGCGATGAGGCAGTGACGCCCGATCGTCACGTTGTGGCCGATCTGGACGAGATTGTCGATCTTCGTCCCCTCCCCGATCATCGTGTCGCGGCTGGCGCCGCGGTCGATCGTGGTGCCGGCGCCGATCTCGACATCGTCCTGCACGATCACGCGGCCGATCTGCGGCACCTTCAAATGTCCCGCCGCGCCAGGCAGATAGCCGAACCCGTCCTGGCCGATATGGACGCCCGGGTGGATGATGACACGATCGCCGATCAGGGCATGGGAGAGCGTTGCGCCAGCGCCGACCGCGCACATCCGCCCGATCCTCACCTCGGCGCCGACGACCGCATTGGCGCCGATGAGCGTGCCAGCTCCGATCTCGGCGCGCGGACCCACGCGCGCACCGGCCTCGACGACGACGCCTTGTTCGAGCCGCGCCGTCGCGTCAACCGAGGCGGCGGAATTGACGCCGCCCGCCGGCGCGAAGGACGACGGCCGCAGCGCGTCGGGAAAGAGCGCCCGTGCCGCGGCGACGAAGGCCCGGTACGGCTCAGGCGTGACCAGAACGATAACGTGGGATGGAACGCGGTCGGCGAAGCGCGGCTGCGCCAGGCAGATCCCCGCGCGCGTCGCGGCGAGGTGGGCGGACAGCTTGGCTTGGTCGATGAAGGTCAGGTCGGCCGGCCCGGCGAGATCTAGCGGCGCAATGCCGGTGACGCGGCGGTCGAGCGGCACCCCGGCTGGCAGCTCGGCCTTGGCGAGGGCCGCGATTTCGCCCGCGGTCAGCCCTTGCGGGCGCTTGAAGAACAGCGGCTCCGTCATCCCCACACGGCGCTACAGCATTGTCCGGCGGACTGGATAGCGGTTTGCCGGGGAAAATGCGACCGCTATCGCGGCACCGCGGGACACAAAGGATGTCCGTTGTAACTTAAGGGATTTGCGCGATCAGAACTTCGCACCGCCGCCGAAACGGATCGCCTGGACCTTGTCGCAGGCCGGGCCGCCGACCACGAACGGACCGCAGCCTTCCTTCATGAACGCATGGGCGTAGTCGAGCCGCAGCGGCCCGAACGGCGAATCCCACAGGATGCCGGCGCCGACCGAGGCGCGGACATGCATGTCGTTGTCGGACGGCGTGATGGTCTGGCCAGCGAACAGCGTCTGCAGCTGGGCCTGGCTCGGCCCGCGATAATCCCACAGCGAGCCGGCGTCGGCGAAGACCGCCAGGCGGACGCCGAGCTCCTTGGGCACGCCGAAGATCGGGAACTGGAGCTCCGCCGTCGTGCCCCAGTAGAGGGTGCCGCCCAGCGCGTCAAAATTGGTGCCGACGGTGAGGTCGCGCGGCCCGATGCCCGAGGTGGCAAAGCCGCGCACGATGTTCGGTCCCATGAAGAACTGATCCAGCATGCGCAGGCCCGGCAGCGTCTGCGTCACGCCGGTTGCCGGGTTGAACACCGTCTGGTTGCCGAAGCCGGTGATATGGCCGGCCTGGCCGCGCAGCATCAGGACGAAGTCGGAGTAGACCTCGTAGTAGTAGCGAACGTCGCCGGTCGTGCGCAGGAAGTTGACGTCGCCGCCGACGCCGGCGAAGTCCTGGCGCAGCTCGGCGAACAGGCCGCTGGTCGGCGACTTGTTGCTGTCCAGCGTGTTGAATATGAGATTGTAGCCGACGAGCGAGGTCCATATCTCGCCCTGCAGCACCGCCGACTTGATCGCCAGCGAGGCTTCGCCGTCGACGAAGCAGTTCGCCAGCAGCGCGCCGGGCGGCACGATCGTCGCCGGCGTGGTGTTCACCGCGTTGGGCGTCGGGAAGGTGTTGACGAAATCCGGATTGACGTTGTTGCAGTTGTTGAACTGCGCCGGCAGATCGATCTTCTGCTCATAGGCGGAGTAGCGCAGCGTGACGCTCAGATCCTCGCGCAGCGGCAGGCCGAAGCGCAGGCCGGCGCCGACGGTGCGCGAATCGTAGGACTGGTAATTGTTCTGCAGCGTCTGCTTGGCGAAGATGTCGATGCCGGCGAGCACGCGATAGTCGAGGAAGTACGGGTCGGCGAAGGAGAACTCGAAGCCCCGGGCAAACTGCCCGTATTGCACCGCGCCCTTGATGAAGTGTCCGCGGCCGAGCAGGTTGCGTTCGGCGACGCTGACCTCCGCCAGAAAGCCCTGCGCCGTCGAGTAGCCGCCCGAGATCGAGAACTCGCCGGTCGACTGCTCCTCGACGTCGACATTGATGACGACCCGATCGGGCGCCGAGCCGGGCTCGTTGGTGACCCTGACGGTCTTGAAGTAGTTCAGGTTCTTGAGCCGACGCTCGGCCCGGTCGATGAGCACGCGGTTGTAGGCGTCGCCCTCGGCGATGTCGAACTCGCGGCGAATGACATTGTCGCGGGTGCGGGTATTGCCGCGGATGTTGAGGCGCTCGATGTAGACGCGGGCACCCTGCTCGAGCACGAAGGTGACGTTGATGATGCGTGCCTCGAAGTCGCGGTCGCCGCGCGGCCGCACCTGGGCGAAGGCATAGCCGCGCTTCGACACTTCGACCGTGATGTCCTCCACGGTCTTTTCCACCTGATCGGCGTTGTAGACGGCGCCCGTGCGCATGCGCAGACGCGCCCGCAGCGCGTCCGGCGCGACATCGCGAACGTTGGACACGATGTCGACGGTGCCGAACCGGTAGAGCTCGCCCTCCTCGATCGTGTAGGTGACGACGAAGCCCCGTCGATCCGGATCATACTCCGCCACCGACGACACGACGCGGACGTCGGCGTAGCCGTTCTTCAGGTAGAAGCGCCGCAACAGCTCGCGGTCGGCCTCGATACGGTCGCGATCGTACAGGTCGTTGCTCTTGAGGAAGCTCAGGAGGCCGGTCTCGCCGGTCTTGATCACGTCCCTCAGGCGCCGGTCGGAAAAGGCCCTGTTGCCTTCGAACACGATGCGCTTGACCGTGGTCTTCGCCCCTTCCGAGATCTCGAACACGAGATCGACGCGGTTGTTTGGCAGTTCGATGATCTTCGGATCAACGCGGATGTCGTAGCGGCCGGCTGCCCGGTAGACTTCGAGGATGCGCTGGACGTCGGCCTGAACGGTGGCGCGCGAGAACGTGCCGCGCGGCTTCGACTGGATTTCCTGGTTGAGCTGCTCGTCCTTGATCCGGCGGTTGCCCTCGAACACCACGCGATTGAGCACCGGCGCCTCGACCACGGTCACCACGATCTGCGCTCCGGCGCGGCGGATCTGCACGTCCTGGAACAAGCCGGTATTGATCAGCGCCTTGTAGGCATTGTCGATCTTGACGTCGTCGAGGCGCTCGCCGGGGCCCAGCCGGAAATAGGACTGGATCGTGCTGGCCTCGACCCGGCGGTTGCCCTGCACCACGATTTGCTGGGCGGCGGCACTTCCGGCGGTCGCTATGGAGGTGACTGCGGCGCCCAGAATGAGCCCGCCGAGGAGCAAGACCGCAACGCCAACTCTGCGAACTGTGCCCGCCCAGAGCTTCATGCGCACCGCGCCCTTGTTCTATTCTTGTCTTCTATTCTAGTCGCCGCCCATCGCCGGCAGCCCCGAAGCGGTTACCGACCGCTCGCTTTTAACCAGTTTCGGGGAGGCTGAAAACCACATCGGACAGCCCGTTACTCATTTACTGTCAAAGCGTTGCCCGAAGGACACGGTCACGATGACATGAGTCGCAGGATGTCGTTGAAAGTGGCGTAGGTCATCAACATCAGGACGATGGCGAGACCGATGCGGAAGCCCAGTTCCTGGGCGCGTTCGGACAGCGGCCGGCCGCGGATGGCCTCGATCCCATAGAACAAAAGGTGACCGCCATCGAGCAACGGGATGGGGAAGAGATTCAGCAGCCCGATCGACACGGACAACACCGCCGCGAGATGGATCAGCTGATCAAAACCCAGGCTTGCAACCTGGCCCGAGACGCGGGCGATCTGGACCACGCCGCCGATCTGGTCGGGCGATTCGCGCCCCACCACCACGCCGGCGAGGTACGACATGGTGCGCTCGATGACGAACCACGTCTCCTCCACCCCCATGGCGACTGCCTTGACGGGTGAAACGCGCTCGGTGCGGACATCGTCCGGCGTGATCGAGCGGGTGATGCCGAGAACGCCGATCCGGTGCACGTTGCCGAAGCGATCCTTGACCTCGCGCAGGTCGGGCGTGGCGCGCAGATCCATGCGGACGCCGCCGCGATCGATCCCGATCTCGAGGCTGCGGCCGGCGCTTGCCGACACGATCCGCTGCATGTCGTTGAAGGTCTCGATCTTGCGGCCGTCGATCGCCACCACCAAGTCGCCGGGCTGCAGGCCGGCGGCCGCTGCGGCACTGTCGGGATTGATCGTGTCGACCCGCGCCGAGGTGATCGACTTGCCGAAGATCATGAACACGGCGGCGAAGATCACGATCGCCAGCAGGAAATTGGCGAGCGGACCGGCGGCCACGACGGCAACCCGCTGGCCGACCGTCTTGTGGAAGAAGCTGCCGCGCTTCTCCTCGGGGGTCATGGCCGCAATGGCGGCCTGGTCGGGCGTGCTGGCGGCGTTCTCGTCGCCGAAGAACTTGACGTAGCCGCCGAGCGGAATGGCGGAGATCTTCCAGCGCGTGCCATGGCGGTCATCGAAGCCGACGAGCTCGGGGCCAAAGCCGATGGAAAAGGTCAGCACCTTCACGCCGCACCAGCGGGCGATCAGGAAGTGACCGAGCTCATGGAAGAAGACGACGATCGAGAGAACGAACAGAAAAGGTATGATCCAACCGGTCAGACCCGCACCCCACAGCCCCAAACCCCCAAGAAGATCCATCTGCCTCGTCCCTATGGGATTCCAACCACCCAGCCCACCTGCCTAATGCGCCTTTGCGGCAATTTCAGGCATGAGAGCGCGGGCCAGTGACCTCGTATCTCGATCTATGGTGAGCGCGTCGTCAACGCTAGCCGGCTCGCGCATGATGCGGCGCTGCGAAGCAGCCTCGAGCGTCCTTTCGACGAGCACAGGAATTCCAGCAAATCCAAGACGGCGATCGAGAAATTCCGCCACCGCGATCTCGTTGGCGGCGTTGAGCACGGTGGTGGCGCCGCCGCCATGTTCAAGCGCCGAGCGCGCCAGCGCCAGCGCGGGAAAACGCGTAGGGTCGGGAGTCTCGAACGTCAGGCTGGCGGCGCGCGCCAGGTCGAGCCGTTGCGCCCGCCCGTCGATTCGCGCCGGCCAGGCCAGGCAATGGGCGATCGGCGTGCGCATGTCGGGGGAGCCGAGCTGCGCCACCACCGAGCCGTCGCGGAACTCGACCAGCCCGTGCACGATCGACTGGGGGTGGACCAGGATGTCGATCTCGCTCGGCGGAACAGAAAAAAGGTGATGGGCTTCAATCAGTTCCAGCCCCTTGTTCATCAAGGTCGCGGAATCGATCGTCACCTTCGGGCCCATGGACCAGTTGGGGTGTTTCAGCGCCTGCTCCGGCGTGACCTGGCGCATGGCCTCAAGCGACCAGGTGCGGAACGGGCCGCCGGAGGCGGTCAGCACGATCCGCCGGACATCGTCGCGCCGCCCCGCGGCCATGGCCTGGAAGATGGCGTTGTGCTCGGAATCGACGGGCAGCACCGTGGCGCCCGCCGCGGCCGCCCTGCGCATGAACAGGTTTCCGGCACAGACCAGGCATTCCTTGTTGGCCAGCGCGACGGTGCGGCCCTGCTCGAGCGCGGCCAGCGTCGGCGCCAGCCCGCTGGCGCCGGAGATCGCCGCCATCACCAGATCGGCCGGCCGCTGCGCCGCCTCGATGACGGCGGACGCGCCCGCGGCCGGCTCGATGCCGCTGCCGGCCAGCGCTTCCTTGAGGTCGCCGTAGTGCGTGGGATCGGCAACCGCCGCGAAGCGCGCCCCGAGTTCGCGCGCGAGCTTCGCCAGCTGTGTCGCGTTGCCGCCGGACGCCACCGCCTCGACGCCGTAGAGCCCGGGCTCGTGCTTGACCACATCCGCGGTGCTCACGCCGATCGACCCGGTCGCGCCGAGAATCGTGACGCGCCGCTGCTGGGCGGCGGCCGTGTGCTCGGCGCGTGCGACAGGCAAATGCATCATCGGCTCAGGACTATTCCTTACCACACCAGGAGACCGCGTGCCGGCGCGTCCACGCCACCCCGCAACAGACCGAGGATCGTAGCGGCAAGCGCCGCGGCGATGAACCCGTCCAGCCGATCCATCAGGCCGCCGTGGCCGGGAATCAGCCGGCTTGCATCCTTGGCGCCATAGCGGCGCTTGAAGCCGGATTCGAACAGATCGCCGGCTTGCGACGCAACCGACAGAAAGAATCCCACCAGCCCCAGCATGGCCCAGCGGCCGGTTCCGGCGATCACCGCCACCACGATCGCCGCAATGACAGCCCCGACGGCGCCGCCGAGCGCACCCGACCAGGTCTTCTTCGGGCTCACGCGCGGCGCGAGGTTCGGCCCGCCAATGGCGCGGCCGGCGAAGTAGGCGGCGATGTCGGTCGTCCATACGACCGCAAACAGGAACAGGATGCCGAGCAGCCCGTAATCGGCGTCCCGGCGCAGCACCACGGGCGCCGCCAGCATGATCCCGGCATAGACGACGCCAGCCCCGACCCAGGCATGGTCGCGGCGCGCCTGCGCCGCTACCAGCGCGGCGCCAAGCGCCATCACGGCGAGCGCCGCGCCGGTCCAGTCCAGTGCGAGCAGCATGGCGGCGGCAGCGAGCGCCGCGGCCCCGACCGCGATGAGCAGCCGCGCGGCGGCGCCGGCCGCCAGCGTCGCCCATTCCCACCAGATGCCGATGGCCGCAAGGGCGCACAACATCACGAACGGCCAGCCGCCGAGCATCGCCGCCAGGATGGGCAGCGGCGCCAGCGCCACGGCCGCCACGACGCGCACTGTCAGGTCGCTGTGCGGCGGAACGCTGCCCCCGACGTCCTGCGCGCGGCGGGGCGGATCCGCGCCGACCATGGTGTCAGGATCCCGTCTTCGCGACGAGACCGCCGAACCGGCGCTCGCGGCGGTGATATTCGGCCAGCGCCTGCTCCAGCACGGCGCGGTCGAAATCGGGCCAATGGATGGGGACGAAGACCAGCTCGCTGTAGGCCGACTGCCACAGCAGGAAATTGGACAGGCGCTGCTCGCCGCTGGTGCGGATAATGAGATCGGGATCGGGCAGATCCGGTGCGTCGAGGAAGCGCGCCAGGGCTTCCGCCGTGACGCTCTCGGGGTCGAGCCGCCCGGCGCGCACCTCGTGCGCGAGCATGCGGGCCGCCCGCGCGATCTCCTGGCGGGCGCCGTAGTTGAAGGCCACCACCAGCACGAGGCCGTCGTTGTGCCGCGTGAGCTCCTCCGCCTCCTGCAGCAGGCGCAGGATGTCGGGCGCGAGGCCTTCGCGTTCGCCGATCACGCGCACCTGCACATTGTTGGCGTGCAGTTCGGCCAGATCGTTGCGGATGAACCGCCGCAACAGGCCCATCAGGTCGCGCACCTCGGCCGGCGGCCGCGACCAGTTCTCGGAGCTGAACGAGAAGATGGTCAGGATGCCGACGCCGAGCTCGCCGGCGGCGCGCACCGTGCGCCGCAGCGCCTCGACGCCGCGGCGATGACCCTCGCCGCGCGGCAGACCGCGCGCCGCCGCCCAGCGCCCGTTGCCATCCATGATGATGGCCACGTGCCGCGGCGCCTCGAACGGCGCGGGGGAAGCGATCAACGGCACCTCGGGCATCGACATGGCGGTGGGGGAATCCTGCTATCGACCATCCGTTCTAGACGGTCATGATTTCTTTTTCTTTGGCGGCGAGCGCATGGTCGACTTCGGTAATGGCTTCGTCGGTCGCCTTCTGGACCACATCGGACTCGTGCTTGTGATCGTCCTCGCTGATCTTGTGGTCCTTTTCGAGCTTTTTGAGGACGTCGAGGCCGTCGCGTCGCACGTGCCGCACGGCCACGCGGGCGTTCTCCGCGTATTTGTGCGCGACCTTGACCAGTTCCCGGCGCCGCTCCTCGTTGAGCTCGGGAATGCGCAGCCGCAGTACCTGGCCCTCGGTCGCCGGGCTCAGCCCCAGGTTGGCGTTGATGATCGCCTTCTCCACCGGGTGTACCAGCGACTTGTCCCATACTTGCACGCTGATCAAGCGCGGCTCCGGGATGCTGACCGTTGCCACCTGGTTGAGCGGCATATGCGTGCCATAAGCGTCGACCTGCACCGCGTCGAGCAGGTGCGGCGACGCGCGCCCGGTGCGCAGGCCCTGGAGCTCCTGCCTGAGCACAGCGAGCGCGCCGTGCATGCGCCGTTTCAATTCCGCCAGATCGTGGGTTGGTGCTGCCATGGTGGCCTCTTGCACTTCTGCATTGTCGTATCGCGGCCGCCTCCCCTGCGGCCGCAACATCAATCGCTGACGACCGTCGCCCGCCCGGTGCCGCGCAGGACGGACTCGATCGCATCCGCCGGGGCGATCGAGAAAACGATGATAGGCATAAGGTTCTCGCGGGCAAGCGCGAAGGCGGTCGCATCCATCACTTTGAGATTGCGGTCGATGGCTTCCTTGTAGGACAGCCGGTCGAAGCGGCGGGCATTGGGGTCCTTCTTGGGATCGGCGGAATAGACCCCGTCCACGTTGGTGGCCTTGAACGCCGCGTCGCAGCCCATCTCGGCGGCGCGCAGGACTGCCGTGGTGTCGGTGGTGAAGAACGGATTGCCGGTCCCGCCGGCAAACAGCACGATGCGGTCGTCGGCGAGGTGGCGCAGCGCCCGCTGGCGCTCGTAGGTCTCGCACACCTGCGGCATGGACAGCGCCGACATGGTGCGCGCCGGCGCGCCGGCGCGCTCGATCGCGGCTTCCAGCACCAGGGCGTTGACTACCGTTGCCAGCATGCCCATGGCGTCGGCGGTCGCGCGCGGCAGGCCGGCGCCGGACACCGCCACCCCGCGCAGGATGTTGCCGCCGCCCACCACCACGCCCAGCGCCACGCCGAGCGCCCGCGAGCGCACCAGGTCGGCGGCGATGCGGTCGATCGTGGGCTGGTGGACGCCGTAGCCTTCCCGGCCGGCGAGCGCCTCGCCGGAGACCTTGACGATGACCCGTCGATAGGCGGGATCAGGCATGCAGACGACCCCCTACCGGCGCGGTCATTCCGCCCCGCGCCTCGGCGTCACCGCCCGGCGGCCATGGCGGCCACTTCGCCGCTGAAATCGCCGTCAGGCGGCCGGTCGATGCCCTCGCCCAGGGCAAAGCGCACATAGCCGGCGATCCTGATCGGTCCGCCGACCTTGCCCTCGGCCTCCTTGACGGCCTGGGCGACGCTCTTCTTGTCGTCGAACACGAACGGCTGATCATGCAGACAGACTTCCTTGTAGAAAGTCTTGAGTCCGGATTCGACGATCTTTTCCACCACATTGGCGGGCTTGCCCTGAGCCTTGGCCTTCTCGGCGGCCACGTCGCGCTCGCGCGCAACCACCGCCGGATCGAGGCTGCCGGAATCGAGCGCCTGCGGATTGGCCGAGGCCACGTGCATCGCGACCTGGCGGCCATGCGCCCCCAGTTCATCGGTCCTGCCGGGCGAATCGAGCGCGACCAGCACGCCGATCTTGCCGAGATTGGGCGCCACCGCGTTGTGCACGTAGTGCGCCACCACGCCCTTGCCGACGGAGACCTCGGCGGCGCGGCGCAGCGTCATGTTCTCGCCGATGGTGGCCACCGCCGACGAGATCGCATCGGCGACGGTCTCGTTGCCGACCTTGGCCGCCTTGATGGCATCGACGTCGGCGCCGACCTTCAGCGCCACGTCGGCGATCGTCTTCACCAGGTTCTGGAACTGCTCGTTGCGGGCGACGAAATCGGTCTCGGAATTGACCTC
>DATFWC010000423.1:0-4776 GCA_035259885.1 Xanthobacteraceae bacterium | reverse complement strand
TCAGGGCGGCCGTGGAGCGCCAGCTAGCCAACCTGCCGCACGTCATGTTCGGCGGGCTGGCGCATGAGCCGGCGCTGAACCTGGCCAGCCGCCTCGCCGGGCTGCTGCCCGGCGATCTCGACCGCGTGTTCTTCTCCGAGTCGGGCTCGGTGGCGGTCGAAGTCGCGCTTAAGATGGCGCTCCAGTACTGGATCAACCGAGGCATCCGTACGCGCCGCCGCTTCGTCGCCTTCACGGGCGGCTATCACGGCGACACCGCCGGCGCGATGGCGGTTTCCGACGCCATGCATGGCGAGTTGCGCGCCGTTTTGCCTGGCCACGACCATGTCGCCTTGCCGCAGGACGAGGCGAGCCGTGCTGCCTTCGATCGCCTGCTGACACAGCGGGGCGACGAGATCGCCGCCATCGTGGTCGAGCCGCTGGTGCAGGGGGCGGGCGGCATGCGGTTTCACCCGCCCGACGTACTGCGGCACATCCGGGCGGCCGCCGATCGCCACGGGATTTTGCTGATCTGCGACGAGATCTTTACCGGCTTCGGACGCACCGGAACGCTGTTCGCCTGCGAGCAAGCCGGCGTTGTGCCCGACATCATGACCCTGTCGAAGGCTCTGACCGGCGGCACGCTGCCGCTCGCTGCCACGGTGGCGCGCCCAAACGTGTTCGCGGCGTTCTGGTCGGACGATCCGGCGCACGCGCTCATGCACGGGCCGACCTACATGGCCAACGCGCTCGGCTGCGCCGCCGCCAATGCCTCGCTCGACCTGTTCGCGCAGGAGCCGCGGCTGGCGCAGGTGCGCGCGATCTCTGCGGCGCTCGCGCGCGGCCTGGCGGAGTGCCGCGACCTGCCCAGCGTCACGGACGTGCGGGTGAAGGGCGCAATCGGCGCGGTGGAGCTGGAAAGAATCGCCGACCTCGATGCCCTGCGCCGGCGCTTCATCGCGGCAGGCGTGTTCATCCGGCCGTTCGGGTCAGTCGTTTATCTCACGCCTGCATTCACCATAAGGGACGAGGAGCTGTCCTGCCTTATGCGCGCGGTGTGCGAAGTGCTGAGCGAGCGCGCATGGTAACGGGTCAGAACCCGACAACCGTACCGTGGAGGTCGTAGGCGTCGGCGCGCTCGATCTTCACGCTGGCAATCTCGCCGACCCGCAGCGGGCGGCGGCTGTCCACGTGCACCACGCCGTCGATCTCCGGCGCATCGCCTTCGCTGCGGCCCTTGGGACTCGGCCCGGCATCGTCGATGATGACTTTCAGCCGGCGACCGACCTTGCGCTTGAGGCGGGCGATGGAGATCGAGCGCTGGGCCTGCATGAAGCGATGCCAGCGCTCCTGCTTGACCTCTTCCGGCACCGCTTCGGCCAGCGCATTAGCGGCCGCGCCATCCACGGCCTCGTAACGAAAGCAGCCGACGCGATCCAGTTGCGCCTCCTGCAGCCAATCCAGCAGCAGGCGGAAATCCTCTTCGGTCTCGCCGGGGAAGCCGACAATGAAGGTCGAGCGGACGGTGAGGTCGGGGCAGATCTCGCGCCAGCGCGCGATGCGCGCAAGAGTCTGCTCCTGCATGGCGGGCCGGCGCATGCGCCTGAGCACGGCCGGGCTGGCGTGCTGGAACGGGATGTCGAGGTAGGGCAGAATTTTTCCTTCCGCCATCAGCGGCACCACCGCATCCACATGCGGGTAGGGATAGACGTAGTGCAGCCGGATCCAGGCGCCGAGCGTGGCGAGTTCGGAGGCCAGTTCGATGAAACGGGCGCGGATGTCGCGGTCCTTCCAGCGGCTGGGCGCATATTTGAGGTCCACCCCGTAGGCCGAGGTATCCTGGGAAATGACCAGGATCTCCTTCACCCCGGCCGCCACTAGCCGCTCAGCCTCGCGCAGCACGTCGGCAATCGGCCGCGACACCAGATCGCCGCGCAGCTTGGGGATGATGCAGAACGTGCACCGATTATTGCAACCTTCAGAAATCTTTAAATAAGCATAGTGCCGCGGGGTGAGCTTGATGCCCTGGGGCGGCACCAGGTCAAGGAACGGATCGTGGCGCGGCGGAACCGCGCGATGCACCGCCGCCAGCACGCTCTCGTATTGCTGCGGCCCGGTGACGGCCAGCACGTTGGGATATTGCGCGGTGATCTTTTCCGGCTCTGCTCCCATGCAGCCGGTGACGATGACCTTGGCGTTCTCGGCCACGGCCTCGCCGATGGCGGCCAGCGACTCCTCCTGGGCGCTGCCGAGGAAGCCGCACGTATTGACGATCACCACGTCGGCATCCTGGTGCTCGCGCACCAGCGCGTAACCTTCCGCCCGCAGGTGGGTGATGATGCGTTCGGAGTCGACGAGCGCCTTGGGACAGCCCAATGAGACGAAGCTGATGGTCGGGCCGGCGTCCGGCTCGTGCCGGCTGGAGGCGGACGCGTCGGTTCCGCGAATGCTGGCGAGAAGGCCGGCCGAGGGCATGGCTGAAGCGATCCGTGTGGTTCATGAATGGGGCGCCAGCAGTTCGATCGGCCCAAACCGGTCAAACCGTGACGGCAGCACCGCGCCGGGCGCTTGACCCCGTGTGCCCGTGCAGCCCTATGCGAATTCCTGAAGTCTGACAAGGCAGAAGGTGCAGCCGCGGAGCAGTTTCAAGGGCACCAGGCGCCTGCTCTTGTTCGGCGCGCCGCCACGGGCGATAACAGCCCGTCCCGTCGAAGGCAGATTCTTTTGTCCCATCCGCCCATTGTTCCCGTGTTGCTGGCCGGCGGCTCCGGCACCCGCTTGTGGCCGGTCTCGCGCGACACGATGCCAAAGCAGTTCCTGCCCCTCATCGGCCATCATTCGACCTACCAGCAGGCGCTGTTGCGCCTGGCCGATCCGGACCTGTTCGGGTCGCCGCTGGTGATGACCGCCGCCGATTTCCGTTTCTTTGCCCGCCGCCAGGCGGAAGACCTGGGGGTCGCGGCTGCGATCGTGCTGGAGCCGGAACGGCGCGATTCCGGGCCGGCGATTGCGGCGGCTGCGGTCCTGGCGCGGCAACGCAGCCCGGACGCCATCGTGCTCACACTGGCGGCCGACCATGTCATCCTCGATGCCGACCTGTTTCGCGCCGCGTGCCGCGCCGGGCGCGAGGCGGCGGCTGCCGGCCATATCGTGACGTTCGGGCTTGCTCCGTCGGAGCCGCGCACCAGCT
This sequence comes from Xanthobacteraceae bacterium, assembly GCA_035259885.1. Taxonomy (GTDB): domain Bacteria; phylum Pseudomonadota; class Alphaproteobacteria; order Rhizobiales; family Xanthobacteraceae; genus DATFWC01. Next base: position 1,607 of record DATFWC010000423.1, on the reverse strand, counting down.
ACGGCTATATTCGGCCTGGCGCCAGCCTGGGCGGCGCGGGCGTTCATGCCGTCGCGGCCTTCGTCGAAAAGCCCGACCCGGCCACCGCCGCCCGCTACGTGGCCGAAGGATATTTTTGGAACTCGGGCAATTTCCTGTTCCGCGCCCAGGATCTGCTCACCGAGCTCGGCCGCTTCGAGCCCACGATGGTGACTGCGGTAGAGGCGGCGGTCGCGCAGGCCACGACCGACCTCGGTTTCCTGCGGCTGGCGCCGGAGCCGTTTGCCAAGGCGCCGAAAAAATCCATCGACTATGCCGTCATGGAAAAGACCAGCCGCGCGGCGGTCGTCGAGGGGCGGTTCCGCTGGTCGGATATCGGCAGCTGGGACGCCGTCTACGCCATGGCCAAGCACGACGGCAGCGGCAACGCGCTGCATGGGCCGGCCATCGCCAAGGATGCCAGGAACTGCCTGATCCATGCCGAGGACCGGCTGACTGCCGTGCTCGGCATCGACGACGCCGTGGTGGTGACCACGCCCGATGCCGTGCTGGTGCTGCCGCGCGCCCGCGCCGAGGAGGTCAAGGACATCGTGGCCGAGCTGAAAGTCCGCGGGTGTCCGGAGGCGAGCGAGCACCGGCGCGTGCATCGGCCGTGGGGCCACTACGAGGGCGTCGACGCCGGCGAGCGGTTCCAGGTCAAGCGCATCGTGGTCCTGCCGGGATGCAAGCTGTCGCTGCAGCGTCACATGCACCGCGCCGAGCACTGGGTCGTGGTACGCGGCACGGCGGCGGTCACGATCGGCGACGAGCACAAGACGGTACACGAGAACGAGTCGATCTACATTCCCATGGGCACGGTGCATCGGCTGGCCAACCCGGGCAAGATCCCGCTCGAGCTGATCGAGGTCCAGACCGGCAGCTATCTCGGCGAAGATGATATCATCCGCCTCGACGACGTTTACGGCCGCGGCTGATTTTTCGGCGACGCCATGACCGGACTGATCTCCGTCATCACCACCACGTATGACCGCGAGGACGCCCTCGGCGCGGTGCTCCGGGGCCTGTCGCGCCAGAACGACAAAAACTTCGAGGTGGTGATCGCCGATGACGGATCGGGACCGGCGACGGCGCGGCTGATCGGCGATTGGGAGTCCCGGCTGGGCGTTCCGCTGCGCCATGTGTGGCAGGAACATCGCGGCTTCCGCGCTGCCGAGGTGCGCAACCGCGCGCTCGGCGCGAGCCGCGGCAGCTACTGCGTCTTCCTCGATGGCGACTGCATCCCGCGCGCCGATTTCATTTCCGCGCATCGCGCCCTGGCCGAACCCGGATGGTTCGTCGCCGGTAATCGCATCCTGCTCACCGCCGCGCTGACCGAGCGGGTGCTGCGCGACGGCCTGGCGCCGGAAACGTGGGGATTCGGTGCCTTCGCGCAGCAGCGCCTGCGCGGCAACGTGAACCGGCTGATGCCGCTGGTGCGGCTGCCGCCTGGCCGCTGGCGCAAGCTGAAGGCGCGCGAATGGCGCGGCTGCCGGTCGTGCAATCTTGCGGTCTGGCGCTCGGACCTCGAACGGGTGGACGGTTTCGATGCCGCCTATACGGGCTGGGGCAAGGAGGATTCGGATCTCGTG
>DATFWC010000422.1:0-3184 GCA_035259885.1 Xanthobacteraceae bacterium | reverse complement strand
ACGCGGCGCAGCTCAACCGCGATCTCGCCGGTGTCATCTCCGGCGTCGACGCCCGGTTCGGCAATGCGCGCTTCGGCATCGCCGGCGGTTACACCCATTCCGACGTCAGCGTCGCGGCGCGCTTGAGCTCGGCTGACGTCGACTCGTTCCACGTCGCCGGCTACGCCGGCACCCGCTTCGGCGCCTGGGGCCTGCGTGGCGGCGCCGCCTTTGCCTGGCACGACATCGACACCGCGCGCGCCATCATCTTTCCGGGCTTCGCCGACAATGCCCGAGCCAGCCGCGATGGAACAACCGCCCAGGTGTTCGGCGAGGTCGGCTATGGCTTCACCTTCGGCCACGTCGCGCTCGAGCCCTTCGCCGGCCTCGCCTGGGTGAGCGTCAACACCGACGGCTTCACCGAGGCCGGCGGGGCGGCGGCGCTGACCGGCTTCGGCGACAGTTTCGATACCGGCTACTCGACGCTCGGCCTGCGCGCCGCCACCAGCCTGCCGCTCGCCAACGGCATGGTGCTGATCCCGCGCGCGTCGGCCGCGTGGCAGCACGCGTTCAACGACGTCGTTCCGGCCGCCACGCTGGCGTTCCTCAGCACCGGCGCCGCCTTCACGGTCGCCGGCGTGCCGATCGCGCGCGACAGCGCCCTGGTCGAGGCCGGGCTCGATCTCGCCGTCACCCCGAGGGCGGTGCTCGGCGTGAGCTATGTTGGCCAGCTCGCCGACGACGTCCAGGACCACGGCGTCAAGGGCAAGGCGGTGTGGCGGTTCTGAACGGTGAGTAGTGCGTAGTAGAACAGGCGAGAACACTGCTCACCACTCACTGCGTCTCAACGGCCGAAATCCACCGCCGTCGTGTTGCCGCCGCTGACGAGGACGCCGACGTGCTCTCCTGGCTGCGGCCGGTAGCGGCCGGACAGCAGCGCCGCACAGGCCGCGGCCCCGCCCGGCTCGGCGGCGATTCTCAGCGTGGCCCAAAGCGTCTCCTGCGCGGCGCGGATGGCCTCGTCGGCGACCAGCACCACGCGCTCGACGAACTCGCGCGCGATCGGAAACACCAGTTCGCCGACGCGGCGCGGGGCGAGTGAATCGGCCGCGATGCCGCCGGCTTCGGCGTCGACCGGGCGGCCCGCCGCGAGCGCGCGCGACAATGTCGGCGCCGCTTCCGGCTCGACGCCGATCAGCCTGATGCGGCCGCCGTACCACGCCGCGATGCCGCCGATGAGCCCGCCACCGCCCACCGCGACCAGGAGCGTGTCGAGCGCCGGCGCCTGCTGTTCCAGCTCCAGCCCCACCGTGCCCTGGCCGAGCAGCGTCTCGGTCTGATCGAACGCATGGATGGCAAGCGCCCCCGATTGCGCCACGAAAGTCTCGCTGGCGGCGAGCGCGTCGGCATAGCGGTCGCCGGCGATGACCAGCTCGGCACCGTATTGGCGGATGCGCGCCACCTTGGCCGGCGACGCCACGCTCGGCAGGAAAATTTTCGCGCGCCGCGCGAGCCTGCTGGCCGCATAGGCGACGGCCACGCCGTGGTTGCCGCCCGACGCCGCGGCGACGCCGGCCGCAGGAATTTTTCGCATCAGGAGGTTGGCGAAAGCGCCGCGCGCCTTGAACGAGCCCGAGTGTTGCGTCAGCTCGAGCTTGAAATGCAGCGCGTTGTCCGCAAGCCCGAAGTCGGCGCCGTCGACCTCGATCACCGGGGTGCGCCGGATATGCGGCCGGATGAGCTTTTCCGTCGCCGCGATGTCGTCCCGGCCGATCATGTCTGCGCAGCCGCGCCTGCCGTAGGGTGGGCAAAAGCGCCCGAAGACATGTGCGATATGGCGCCGCGTGCCGCGCTTTTGCCCACCATAACGGCCCGTCACTCGCCGAAATTGCCGATGCTCTCATCCATATCGCCACCCCAATCCGGCGGCAACAATCCGCGCGCAACATAACGATGGAAGCTGCTATGCGGCCAGTCGCACACGCGTGACGCATGCCCGTGTTTCACAGGAGTGAAATGAATGCAATCGACGTGGCGTTCGAGGTCCCGCTCGTCGCGAATTGCGTGCTCCCAATAGCGGCGCTGCCAGATTCCCTTTTCGCGCTTCGCGATCTTGCTCGACGTGCGCTGTTCGTTGGTCGCGAGCGGACGTGAAAAGCCGTTCTTGATCAGCCGCCAACGCAAGGAAAAGTTCGCATCGCGGTCAGGCAGCGACCAGACGGCATGCATGTGCTCCGGCAGAATGCAAATCGCAATTGTCTCGAACGGTTACCGTTTTTCGACGGACCTGTAGGCCTGCCGCAAGCAGTCGATGTGGCGCACCAGGAGATCGCTTGAGCGGTCGGCAAGCGCAACCGTGAAGAAAAAGACGCCGCCCTCGATCCTGGCGCGATTGTAGCGAGGCATGGCGGAAACATTATCGGAGTGACGTGGTGGGCAAAAGCGCGCCAAGCGGAGCGATATCGCTATGGCCTTCAGGCGCTTTTGCCCACCCTACAAAATGCCTACGGTATGCGTCTCAGCTCGCCGGATCCAATCCCTTCGCCTTGAACACCGGCGCGGCGTCCGGCGAGGTGAGGAACTTGATCAGCGCCGCGGTGGCGCCCGCATCCTTCGACGCCGGTGCGACGCCGAGCGAAAAGACCGTAACGAGCTGTATCTCCGCCGGAAGCGGTCCCACCAGCTCGGCGCCCGCATAGGGCAGAATTTCGCTGATCTGCGTCATCCCGATCTCGGCCTCGCCGTTGGCCACCGCCAGTGCGGCCGGGTTGGTGCTCGGCAGCAGCTTGATCTTGGCCTTCAGTTGCTCGGCGATGCCGAGGCGCTCGAGCAGGCCCTTCAGGTAGATGCCGGTGCCGCCCTGTTCCACATAGGCGATGGAGTTGGCCGCCAGCAGCGTGCGCTTGAACGCCTCGGTGGTGCTGATGTCGGGCTTGGGCGCGCCTTTGCGCACCGCCATGCCGGCTGCCGAGCGCGCCACGTCGGTGCGGGCGCCGGCCATCTTGCCCTGCTTGATGAGATCGTCGACGGCGCCGGCCGTGAGGATGGCGACGTCGAATGCCGCGCCCTTTTCGATCTCGCCCTTCAGGCCGACCGCCGTGCCAAACGTGAATGCGATCTTGTGCTCGCTGGCCTTCTCGAAGCGCGGGCCCAGCTCTTGCAGCACCGTCTTGAGCGCATTGGAGCTGAACACGCGGATTTCCGC
>DATFWC010000421.1:0-4070 GCA_035259885.1 Xanthobacteraceae bacterium | reverse complement strand
TCGCCGCTGGCACTCGAAGCGGTGCAGAAGTTCGACGCCGTGTTCATGCTGGAACGGTCGATCAATGGCCTGCCGCCCAATGAGCGCCTGGCCGTGCGCCGGACGGAGATCGCTCCGCTGGTCAACGATCTCATCGCGTGGATGACACGGGAGCGGGTCAGGCTCTCGCGCCACAACGAAGTGGCGAAGGCCATGGATTACATGCTCAAGCGGATCGACGCGTTCACCCGGTTCCTCGAAGACGGTCGCATCTGCCTGAGCAACAACGCGGCCGAGCGGGCGCTGCGCGGGATCGCGCTCGGCCGCAAGGCATGGCTCTTTGCCGGCTCCGACCGCGGGGGCGAACGCGCCGCCATCATGTTCACGCTGATCCAAACCGCCAAACTCAACGACGTCGATCCCCAAGCCTGGCTTGCCGATGTGCTGGCCCGCATCAACGATCACGCTATCCACAGGCTCAATGAGCTCTTGCCGTGGAACTGGGCCGCCGAGATGGAGCGTCGTAAAGTGGCGGCATGAGCGCCGACACCGTTGCCCGTCTCAAGATCACCCTCGACCACGTCAAGCCCGCCGTCCTGCGCCGCGTCGAGGTACCGTTCGACATCAGGCTCGACCGGCTGCACTTGACCGTGCAGGCGGCCATGGGCTGGACCAACAGTCACCTCTACGAACTCCGCGCCGGCGATGTCGGCTGGAGCACGCCCTATCCAGATGCAGACTGGGTTGGCGACTTCATCGATGCGCGCAAGGCTCGACTCGGCGATATTCTCGAAGACATCGGCACCAAGAAGCTCGTATATCTCTACGACTTCGGCGACGGCTGGGAGCACACGATCAAGGTCGAGCGCCTCGCCGATCCCGAACCGGGCGTGCTCTATCCGCGCCTGATCGAGGTCAGCGGCCGCTGCCCTCCCGAGGACTGTGGCGGCCCTTGGGGCTATGCCGAACTCCTCGAAGCCATCAAAGACCCCGCGCACGAACGCCACGCCGAACTCACAGAATGGATCGGCAACGACTTCGACCTCGACGCCAACGAGGCCGAATGGCTCACCGCGCAAGTCCATGCCCTTGCAAAAAAATGGTCGCGGAAGCCCGCCGGCAAGCGCGCCAGATGGGCCTGACCCGCGGCCTTCACCGGAGGGATACGCTTTTTCTTTTGAGGACAACGATCAGTCGCTTACGGGAGACGGGCCGACGGGCCGTTCGCCCTTCGATTTGGATCGACGCATTGCTGCTTGGCGCGCGTCCGGATTCTTGCCGAGCTTACGGTAGTTCCACCGATGGCGCAGAGCTCCTTCCTTGAAGGCGATCATCTGGGCCAGGGACATCACGCCAAACTTGTGCGGCAACTGCTTCGGTTTGAGTTTCGAACTTGCAGCCTCACCGAGGAGCGGATTGCGCACCATTCCGGCCGCGGCCATTGCGTCGGCTCTTCTGGATTTGCGGTTCGCCTTGGCCTTCTTCTGACGCCAGGCAGAGCGAAAGGTCTTGTTGCCTTCAAGTGCGAACACCCGGTGGTCCCTGACGAGGCTCAGCCGCTTTTTCTCGCGCGGATTCTTGATGCGGCTCATGTTGCTTGCCCTGGCGTCTCATCGCGGCAGTCTGGCGTACGTCCCGCCGAGAGCGCAATAGAGAGCGCCTAGCGTCGACATCGCCGAGGCGACTGTTGCATGATGGCGCCGCAGGACGCACCGATGCAGCCGCAGCAATTCGCCGACCGTCACCTTCCGGCGCTGGAAGCGGACGAGGCACGGCACAACCTCATGCTCTGGATCATCAGCCGCATGATGGCCGGCCTGCCGGACGTGCGAGTCTGGACGCTCGGATCGCCGGGACAATGCGCCGTACAGACGCCGCCGCGCCCGATCCTGCTCGCCGATCTCGATCAGGCGCAGTGTCGTCGGTTGGCGGAGCAGACGGTTGACCTCGATTATCAAGGTGTCGTCGGCCCCGACGGCACGGCCGCCTGGTTTGCCGAGCGGGCCGGCCAATTGGGCTTACCGTTCCAGGCGCCGATCCCGCAGCAAATTCAGGCGCTGCATTCAACGCCAACCTATCCGGGCGCGCCCGGGCGCGCCTTCATGGTCGGCAACGATCACGCGTCGCTGTTTGCCGACTGGATCATCGCGTTCACGCGTGAGGCAACGCCGCAGGATCCGGTGCCGGACCGCGCACACGTCATGCGCAGCGCCGGCGACGGCCGTTACATGTTCTGGGTGGTCGACGACGAGCCGGTCGCCATGGCCGGCATCGTGCGCCGCACGCGGCATGCCGCGGCCATCGCCGGCGTCTACACGCCGCCGCACCTGCGCGGGCGCGGCTATGCCGGATCGGTCACGGCCGCGGTGGTGGAACTGGCCTTCAGCCAGGGCAAGTCCACGGCCTGCCTCTATACCGATCTGCGCAACCCGTTCTCCAACCGCTGCTACGCCCGCATCGGGTTCAGGCCGGTCTGCGCATCGTGGCACTATCCGAGAGCCTAGGCGCGGATGCCTTGCCGCATCGGATCAAGCGCGGCCGTCCTCGGCGCCGTCGTGCTGCTCGTCGCCACGATGCTGCATCCCGTGGGCGCCGATCCGAATAATCCTGCCGCCGCCTTCAGCGAATATGCCGCCGACCGAATCTGGGTTGCGTCGCATCTCGGCCAGTTCGTCGGCGCCTTGCTGATCTTCGTGGGCCTGCACGCCCTGGCGCGCTCGCTCGAAAACGACCGCGTTGGCCCGCTTGCCGATCTCGCCCTGCTGGTCGCGGTGGCGGCGCTGGCGTCGGCGGCCGTGCTGCAGGCGGTCGACGGCGTCGCCCTGAAAGTCATGGTGGATCGCTGGGCCGCCGCGCCGGCCGCGCAAAAGCCGGCGGCGTTCGAGGCGGCGCTGGCGGTTCGGCACATCGAAATCGGCGTGGCAGCCTTTTCGGCGTTTCTGTTCGGGACGACGGGGGTCCTGTTCGGCATCGCGCTTGCGGCGGGCGCGCGCTACCCGGCCTGGCTCGGCTGGCTTGCCATCATCGGTGGCGCCGGGACGATGGTGGGCGGTGTGCTGACAGCGTTCACCGGCTTCTCCCCGGTGGAAATGAGCGTGGCGATGCCGTCGAACCTCGTCATGCTGGTCTGGATCGCCGCGAGCGGAATCGTCATGTGGCGCCGCGCGTGACGGGCTGCGACAGGGCGCCCGCTGCTTTCCGCTCCGGCCATGATCGTGCCAGCATGGCGGGCAATGGAAAGGAGACGCCCATGCGCGCTTTCGCCACCTTCCTGGCGGCGGCGGTTGCCGCCCTTGCGGCCACGGCATCGGCCGTGGCGCAAACCTATCCGGCGCGGCCCGTTCATCTGATCGTTCCGTATCCGGCCGGCGGCGGCACCGATTTCTTCGCCCGCCTGGTCGGCGGGAAAATGGCCGAGGTCATCGGCCAGCCGGTCGTGGTCGAGAACAAGCCCGGCGCGGCGACCAATCTCGGCGCCGACTTCGTCGCCAAGGCGGCGCCCGACGGCTACACGATCCTGCTCGGCGACGTCGCCACCTACGCGGCCAATCCGTCCCTGTACAAGAAAATCCCGTTCGATCCCGACAGGGATTTTGCGCCGATCTCGCTGACCGCACGCTTCCTCACGGTGCTGGTCGTCAACCCCGTCAAGCTGAAGCTCGCTTCGGTGGCCGAACTCATCGCGGCTGCCCGCAAGGCGCCGGGGACGATCGATATCGCCCACGCGGGCGTCGGCAACCCGTTCCACCTCGCCGCCGTGCTGTTCGAGCAGGCGGCGAACATCAAACTCAACCAGGTTCCGTACCGCGGCGCCGGTCCCGCTGTTCAGGCGCTCATCGCCGGTGAGGTGCCGCTGATGTTCGTCGACTACGCCACGGCGCGCTCGCACCTGGCCGGCGGCAACCTGAAGGCGCTGGCGGTGGCGGCGCAGAACGAGCGCCCGGAACTGCCCGGCGTGCCGCCGGTGGCGCAGACGCCAGGGCTGCAAGGTTTCGAGGCCTGGCCGTGGCAGGGACTGGTGGCGCCCGCCAGGACGCCGGCCGATGTTGTTGCCAGGCTGCACGGCACCTATGTGGCCGCCGTCAGCGACG
>DATFWC010000420.1:0-3532 GCA_035259885.1 Xanthobacteraceae bacterium | reverse complement strand
AACTGGCCGCCGTTGCTCTCCATGAATTTCTTGGCGACGCGCAGCAGGTCGTGGCCGAAGGCGTAGTCCGCCGTCAGCGAGTACCACTTCTTGCCTTTGACCAGATTCTCGCGCAGCAGGTAGTGGCCCGTGGCCTGCACGTACATCGAGTTCGCCCCCTCGATGTGGAACATGTATGGATTGCAGCTTGCCCCTCGCAGGGCGTCGGAATTACAGCCGGTGTTGATGAACACGGCTTTCAGCCGGTTCGCCACCTGGCCGATGGCAAGACCCGACGCGGAAGAAATCTCGCCGATGATCATGACGACCTTGTCGCGCTCGATCAGCCGCTCCGCCTTGGCCGAGGCGGTCTGCGGGTTGACCGAATCTTCCATGACCAGCTCGATCCGGCGGCCGAGCACGCCGCCGCCGCTGTTGATCTCTTCGGCCGCAAGCTTGACGCCCATGACGGCATATTCGCCGAGCGGCCCGAGAAAGCCGGTCAGCGGCGTCAGGTGCCCGATGCGGATGGCGTCGGCCTGCGCCCTGACGATCGCCGGCGCGGCGACGCCGGCCAACAGGACGGAACCGGCCGCGTTGCGGATGAGCGTGCGGCGTGACAGGCGAGAACTCATGAAAACTTCCTCCGCTAATGCATGCTTTCAGAGATTTTTTGATTGGAGCGACCCCCACCCCATCCCTCCCCCTTTCAGGGGGAGGGAGGAGCAAGCCGCACGCGCGTTGCGTCGCTCGAAGCACCGTGCGTGCCGCAGACTCTTTCCTCCCCCTGCAAGGGGGAGGAATAAGGTGGGGGTCATTAGCCGCGATGCCGGATTGTGCATTACTGATTCCGAGTACCGCCCGCGGGGCGCTTGCCGCGATTTCTGTGAGCACCTACGGTCGCCCGGCGTGACGGCGTAGTCCAGCGGATTTTTTGCGACGATCGGGAGGGTGACGTGGAGCTCGGCATCAAGGGGTTGCGGGTTCTGGTGACGGCCGGCGCCGCCGGGATCGGGCGCGAGGTCGCGCGCGCCTTCGCCGGCGAAGGCGCCAAGGTTCACGTGTGCGACGTCGACGCCAAAGCGCTGCGCGCGCTGGCGCGCAGCGATCCAAAGATCACGCGCACGCGCGCCGACGTTGCCGACCGCAAGGACGTGGAGCGGCTGTTCAAGGAGGCCATCAAGGCGCTGGGCCGGCTCGACGTGCTGGTCAACAATGCCGGCATCGCCGGTCCGACCGGCCGCGTCGAGGAGATCGCACCCAAGGAGTGGGATCGCTGCCTCGCCATCAACATCACGGGCCAGTTCAATTGCGCGCGGCTGGCGCTGCCCTATCTGCGCAAGAGCCGCAACGCCTCGATCGTCAACATGTCGTCGGCCGCCGGACGGCTCGGCTTTTCCATGCGCACGCCCTACTCGGCGTCGAAATGGGCGGTCGTGGGCTTCACCAAGTCGCTGGCCGTAGAGCTCGGGCCGGAGGGCATCCGCGTCAATGCCATCCTGCCCGGCATCGTCGAGGGCGACCGCATCCGCCGCGTGTTCGAGGCGAAGGCCAAGGCGCGCGGGATCTCGTTCGAGCAGATGCAGGCCGAGGCGCTGTCGATGGTATCGATGCGCACGACGGTGACGCCGCAACAGCTCGCCGACGCCATCCTGTTCATCTGCTCGCCGCGCGGGCGCACCATTTCCGGCCAGGCGATCTCGATCTGCGGCGACACGCAGATGCTGCATTGAAGCTCAAGCGCAATGGCGCCGGTCATTTTGGCTGCAGGCCCGACTCCCTGACCAGCCGTTCGGCGTTCCGGCGGTCGTCGCGGATGAAACGCGCGAACTCCTCCAGGCTTATGCCGGCCGGCTCGACGGCGCGGTCGATGAACATGCGCTGGCGGAACGCGCGGTCGCCGACGATGCGCTGAACGTCGGCTGCGATTTTCGCCGCGATCGGCGGCGGCGTAGCGGCGGGAGCGAACAGGCCGAACCACGACAGCGGATAATCCTCGCCACGCGCCTCCATCAGCGTCGGGATATCGGGAAAGAGCGGCGACCGCGTCTTGCTGGTGACCGCCAGGCCGGTGATGCGCCCGCTTTGGAGCTGCGCGATCATGTTGGACAGCGCCAGAACCGCGACCGGCGTCGAGCCGGACAGCACCGCATTGACCACGTCGCTGCCGCTGCGAAACGGCACCCGCACCATGTCGGCACCGGTTTGCTGCTTGAGCTTCTCCATGAAATGCGCGGCCGGCGACGAGAAGGTGCCGTAGCTGAGCGTGCCGGGGCGGGCCCGCGACAGGGCCACGAGATCCGGAATGGTCTTGACCCCGAGCGCGCTGTTCACCACCAGCGCCAGCGTATTGAAAAACAGATTGGTGATCGGCACGAAATCCTTCTCCGGATCGAACGGAAGGCTCTTGAACAGGAACTGGTTGTAGACCAGGGGCTCGCTCGACAGGACACAGATCGTGTAACCGTCAGGCACGGACTCCGCGCAGGCGCGTGCCCCGATGTTCAGTCCGCCGCCGGGCCGGTTCTCCACCACAACCGGCTGGCCCCAGGCCTTCTGCAGCTCGTCGGCAAGCGCCCGGGTGAAGACGTCGCCTCCGCCGCCCGGGCCGAGCGGAATGATCACCCTGACGGTGCGCGTGGGATAGACCTGCGCCGTTGCGGCCGGGCCCGCGGCCAGCCAAGCCACGGTGGCGGCACACATGATCGACCGCATGACCGACGGCGGCACGGCGCCCTCCCCGGCTCAGGCCGCAAGGACGCAAGCTTACGACTCCGACCGGCACGCTGGCGAGCCGGCCGAGCAGGCTGGCTGGCCACTTGGCACGTCCGAGCGGCCGACGCGCCCTTGATCCGCGGTGGGGTTTCGGGCCACATCGTGGCGCCGGAGGTCATGGGATGGACGGCAAGGCCAGGTTCATTTTTCCGGTTCTGATCACCGGGATCATCGTGTTCGTGGTGAGCGGCGTTGTCACCTGGACCAATATCGGATTCCGCATCGATTTCGTCGGGCGCTGGATGTCCGCGTTCATCGTCGGCTGGCCCGTGGCGGCGGTGACGGCGTTCGTGGCGATCCCGTTCGTGCGCCGCATGACGCAGGCGCTGGTGACGCTGATCGACAGGCCGGCATGATGCTGTCCGCGCTCGATCTCGCCCGCCGCATCGATGCCGGCGAGCTGACCCCGGCCAAGGTCGTCGACCTGTGCGCCGCGGCGATTGCGGCGCGCGAGCCCGAGGTCGGTGCGTTTGTGACGCTCGACCTCGAGGGCGCCCGCCGCCGCGCGCAAGCTGAAAGCGCAATACTCTCCGCAAGTCCACTGCGTGGGCTTGCGGTGGGCATCAAGGACATTTTCGACACAGCTGATTTTCCCACCGAGTACGGCTCACCGATCTATCGCGGCCATCGGCCGGCAGCCGATGCCGCCGTGGTGGCGATGACGCGGCGCGCCGGCGGGCTCGTGCTCGGCAAGACCGTGACCACGGCGTTCGCCCACATGGCGCCCGCCGCCACGCGCAATCCGGTCAACCCAGAACACACGCCGGGCGGTTCGTCG
>DATFWC010000419.1:0-4587 GCA_035259885.1 Xanthobacteraceae bacterium | reverse complement strand
GGTGAGAAGCTCGCCGAAGGCGCGTTCACGGCTTCGGTGCTGGTGGAGATGGCGGCCGCGCGCGGCGTCGACATGCCGATCGCCGGCGCGGTGGCGGCAATCCTCGACAAGCGGCTCGGCGTCGACGATGCCATCGAGGCGCTGCTGACGCGGCCGTTCCGGGCGGAGGGATAGTGGCACGGCGGTGCAGTCGTTCCCGCGCAGGCGGAAACCCATGCTTGTCCCCGCGCAGGCGGGGGACCATCGCCTTGCGCGACATGTTGTGCCGGTGTTCATGGGTCTCCGCCTTCGCGGGGACGACCGCGCCGAGTGGAGACAAACAATGGCGTACTGGCTGCTGAAGACCGAGCCCGAGACGTTCGGCTGGGAGCATCAGGTCAAGAAGGGAAACAAGGGCGAGCCGTGGACCGGCGTGCGCAATTTCCGCGCCCGCAGCCATCTCAAGAAGATGCAGCGCGGCGAGCGCGCGTTCTTCTATCACACCGGCGACGAGAAGCGCATCGTCGGCATCGTCGAGGTGATCCGCGAGGCCTATCCGGATCCGACCGACCAGGAGGGCAAGTTCGTGTGCGTCGACGTGAAGGCGATCGAGCCGGTGCCCAATCCGGTGACGCTCGCGGCCGTGCGCGCCGAGCCGCGCCTCAAGGACATGGTGCTGGTGCACCAGCCGCGCCTGTCGGTGCAGCCGGTGACCGACAAGGAGTGGAAGATCATCTGTGGGATGGGTGGAGTAAAAGCTTGAGGACCTGTCGTCTCCGCGCAGGCGGGGACCTATGACCACCGACGAGGTTCGTATCGCGAGGCCTGTGTTCATGGGTTCCCGCTTGCGCGGGAACGACCGCGAGCTCTGAGCGTATGTCGATCATCGCCGACCCGCGCGCCTTCATGCGCGCCAACACGCGGCTGCGCCCGGTGCCGCACGTGCCCGAGCTGGAGCTTCATCTCGCCGACGAATCGGTGCCGCTGTGGGAGAAGACCGAGGAGGAGCTCGGCGCCATCGGCCTGCCGCCGCCCTATTGGGCGTTTGCGTGGGCGGGCGGCCAGGCGCTCGCGCGCTACGTCCTCGACCATAGCGGCGAGGTGCGCGGCCGGCGCGTGCTCGACCTCGCGGCCGGCTCGGGGCTCGTCGCCATTGCGGCGGCCAAGGCCGGCGCCGCCCCGGTGGTCGCTGCCGACATCGATCCGCTGGCGGAAGCCGCGATCGCGCTCAATGCCGAGGCGAACGGCGTCTATGTCGACATCGTCATCGCCGACCTGCTCGACCAGCCGCCGCCGGCGGGCTCGCGCTACGACGTGGTTTTGGTCGGCGATCTGTTTTATGAGCGGAGCACGGCGGCGCGGGCGCTCGCCTACCTGACGCGCCATGCGGCGCTCGGCGCACGCGTGCTCGTCGGTGATCCCGGGCGGAGCTATTTGCCGCGCGAAAAACTCACCTGGCAGTGCGAATATTCCGTGCCGGCGACGCGCGAGCTGGAAGACCAGGAGATCAAGCGCACCTCCGTTTGGTCGCTGGCGGCGTGATATGATCCGTAGGGTGGGTTGAGGCGCATCGCTCGGCTTTCGAACGGATCGCGGCTTCTCGCGCCGAAACCCACCGGCGGCCGCAATGGTGGGTTTCAGCGCGCAACGCCGAAGACGTCACTGCGACCCCGACCTAACGCGCCTCAACCCACCCTACAGGAGGTTCGCCATGACCTTTGCCGGGATGAACTACCTGGCGGTCGTGATCGCCGCCATCGTGTCGTGGCTGGCGGGTGCCGCATGGTACGGCGTGCTGGCCAAACCCTGGGTGGCGGCGCAGGGTAAGACCATGGAGGAGTTTCGCGCCCAGCGCGAGGCCATGCGCGGCAGTCCGGCCGCCTATGCGCCGTTCCTCATCGCGTTCGTGGCCGAGCTGATCATGGCCTGGATGCTGGCCGGCGTGCTCGGCCACCTCGGACAGGTCACGGTGCGCAACGGCGTGGTCTCGGCTGCCTTCCTGTGGTTCGGTTTCGTCCTGACGACGATGGCGGTGAACTACGCGTTTGGCGCGCGCGGCATCAAGCTCGCCGCCATCGACGCTGGCCATTGGCTCCTGGTCCTCCTGGTCCAGGGCGCCATTCTCGGCGGCATGGGGGTGTGAGGGCAGCGACCCGCGCGCCCCGCGCGACAAAAGTCTCAACCTTGCCGCCTTGTGGCTCGCGCGGGCGGCGGCGCATAATGCGGCAGAGCAAAGCGCTGCCGCAGAGCCCGGGCGACCCGCGGCGCGCGCGAGAGATCGGGAGGATTGAATGAGCGACAAGACCTATCCGGTGCCGGCGGAGTGGCAGAAGCGCGCCTATCTGGACGAAGCCAAGTACCAGGAGATGTACGCGCGCTCGATCAAGGACCCCAACGGCTTCTGGGCCGAGCAGGCCAAGCGGCTCCACTGGTACAAGGCGCCGACCAGGATCAAGAACACCTCCTACGACCCGCACAACGTCTCGATCAAATGGTTCGAGGACGGCGTCACCAACGTCGCCTACAACTGCGTCGACCGCCATCTGGCCAAGCGCGCCAACCAGGTCGCCATCATCTGGGAGGGCGACGATCCCAAGGACGACAAGAAGATCACCTACAAGCAGCTGCATGACGAGGTGTGCCGCTTCGCCAACATCCTGCGCAACCGCAACGTCCAGAAGGGCGACCGCGTCACCATCTACCTGCCGATGATTCCGGAGGCCGCCTATGCGATGCTGGCGTGTGCGCGCATCGGCGCCATCCATTCGGTGGTGTTCGGCGGGTTCTCGCCCGACTCGCTCGCCGGCCGCATCGAGGACTGCCAGTCCAAGGTCGTCATCACGGCTGACGAAGGCATCCGCGGCGGGCGAAAGGTCCCGCTCAAGGCCAACACGGATGCGGCCATCGCCAAGGTCGGCGGCGTCGATCATGTCATCGTCGTGCGCCGCACCGGCGCCGCCGTCGACATGAATCCGGTGCGCGACGTCTGGTACCACGAGGCCGCCGCGATGGTGACGTCGGAGTGCCCGTGCGAGCACATGCACGCCGAGGACCCGCTGTTCATCCTCTACACGTCGGGCTCGACGGGAAAGCCGAAAGGCGTGCTGCACACCACCGGCGGCTACCACGTCTACGTCGCCATCACGCACCAATACGTGTTCGACTACCACGACGGCGACATCTACTGGTGCACCGCCGACGTCGGCTGGGTGACCGGCCACAGCTATATCGTCTACGGCCCGCTGGCCAACGGCGCCACCACGCTGATGTTCGAAGGCGTGCCCAACTATCCGACCATGTCGCGGTTCTGGGAGGTGATTGACAAGCACAAGGTCAACACCTTCTACACGGCGCCGACGGCGATTCGCGCGCTCATGCAGGCGGGCGACGATCCGGTCAAGAAGACGAGCCGCGCCTCGCTGAAACTGCTCGGCACGGTGGGCGAGCCGATCAATCCCGAAGCCTGGGAATGGTACCACCGCGTAATCGGCGACGGCCGCTGCCCGATTGTCGACACCTGGTGGCAGACCGAGACCGGCGGCATCCTGATCACGCCGCTGCCCGGCGCCATCGCGCTCAAGCCCGGCTCGGCGACGCGGCCGTTCTTCGGCGTACAGCCGGAGATCGTCGACGCCGAGGGCAAGGTGCTGCAGGGCGAGACGCAGGGCAACCTGTGCATCGCGGATTCCTGGCCGGGCCAGATGCGCACCGTCTACGGCGACCACCAGCGCTTCGTCGACACCTACTTCAGAACCTATCCGGGCAAATATTTTACCGGCGACGGCTGCCGCCGCGACGCCGACGGCTACTACTGGATCACCGGCCGCGTCGACGACGTGATCAACGTCGCCGGCCATCGGCTGGGAACGGCGGAAGTGGAGAGCGCGCTGGTGGCGCATCCGAAAGTGTCGGAAGCTGCGGTGGTGGGCTATCCGCACGACATCAAGGGCCAGGGCATCTATGCCTACGTGACGCTGATGGCCGGCGAGAACCCGAGCGAGGAGCTGCGCAAGGAGCTGGTGCAGTGGGTGCGCAAGGAGATCGGCCCGATCGCCTCGCCCGACCTGCTCCAGTTCGCCCCGTCGCTGCCGAAGACGCGCTCGGGCAAGATCATGCGCCGCATCCTGCGCAAGATCGCCGAGGACGATTTCGGCGCCCTCGGCGACACGTCGACGCTGGCCGATCCGGCGGTGGTCGACGATCTCGTCACCAACCGCCAGAACAAGCGCGAGGCCAAGGCGGCGGCGTCGTAGCTCGGGCGGAACAATGCTGACGAGACGTTCGGCACTGCTGGCCTCGCTGTCGGCGCCGCTATGGTCGTCCGCCGCGTTCGCGCAAGCCTATCCGTCCCGAGCCATCCGCCTCGTCGTGCCGTTCTCGGCCGGCGCGCCCGACACGGTGGCGCGCATCATTGGCCAGCAGCTCAACGTCCAGCTCGGCCAGCCGGTGATCACAGAGAACCGTCCTGGCGCCAACGGCGTGACCGGCACCAGCGAGGTCGTCAAGTCGGCGCCCGACGGCTACACGCTCCTGGTCGTCTCCTCGTCGTTCGCGGTCAATCCGAGCATCTACCGCAAGCTGCCCTACGATCCGCTCCACGATCTCGAG
>DATFWC010000418.1:0-3040 GCA_035259885.1 Xanthobacteraceae bacterium | reverse complement strand
CTCATGGTCGCCGTCGGAGTTCCTGGTCGAGTACGGATGGGGCGGCCGCAGCATCGATCCCGCCACCTGGGTGCCGCACGAGCGCACCGAGGGCCCGAGCCTGTGGGGCCATGACCGGTCCTGGCTCACGCCGGAAGGCCGCGCCGAGGCGCGCGAGATGCGCATCAGGACGGCGCAGGCCGGCACTCGCATTCCGGTGCAGGTCATGGAAGGCAATCACGAGCTGCAGCCCGGCGTCTGCCCGTGGTGGGACGCCGCCGTGCGCGGCCGCATGGCCAGCTAGCCGAGGGACACCGCCGTGGCCGATCAAGCCGCGATCCCGCGAGGGAGTTGATCGCCGCTGCCGGCACGCTCGCGGTCGCGCAGCGGCGCTGAATGCATTGGCACAAACCGGGGAGACGAAAATGCCGAACACACGCTTCATCAATCCGCCCACCATCGCCAAGCCGCCCGGCTATACCCACGTGGTCGAGGTCACCGGGCCAGCGAGAATCGTCTATGTCGCGGGCCAGCTCGGGCTCGACACCGGCGGCAAAATGGCGGACGGGTTCCAGGCGCAGACCGAGCAGGCGTTCAAGAATCTCAAGGCGGCGCTCGACGCCGTCGGCGCCAAGCCCGAACACATCGTCAAGATCAACAATTACGTCGTCGACATCGGCAAGAACATCGGCGCCTTCCGCGAGGTGCGTGACCGCCACCTCAACATGGCGGCGCCGCCGGCCAGCACCACGGTCGGCGTTCCCGAGCTCGCCCGTCCCGGCGCCCTGTTCGAGATCGAGGCCATCGTCATGCTGCCGGCGTGACGCCTCGCGCCGCTCTCCGTGGCGGTGTTGAACGGCTCGCCTGAAGCCTCGCCATCATGCTGCCAACGCCAGCGCCTTGGCGGCGGCGTGGCCGTGCGCGCGGGAAGCATCCCGCGGTCCCGGTCGCGACGCAGTGCAACATGAAGCGGTCCTGCGGTGTCATGTGGCGGTTGCGCCGCAGTCAAGCGGTGCTATCCTCGAACGGTTCCAAACAATCAACGGCTCGCGACAGAGCGCGCCGCACCGGGGAGGGGACAGATGGCGAAAACCATCCCGCTGAACGTCAATGGCAAGTCGGTGAAGATCGTTGCCGACGATCCCGACATGCCGCTCCTGTATGCGTTGCGCGACAATCTCGGCCTGCACGGCCCGCGCTTCGGCTGCGGCCTCGGCCAGTGCGGCGCCTGCACGGTGCATGTCGACGGCACGGCCGTGCGGTCGTGCCAGACGCCGCTGTCGTCGCTGTCGGCCAGGCAGAAGGTCGTGACCCTCGAGGGGCTCGCCCAGGGCAAGAAGCTGCACCGCGTGCAGCAGGCCTTCATCGACGAGCAGGCGGCGCAGTGCGGCTACTGCATCAACGGCATGATCATGGAGTCGGCCGCCTTCCTGGCCCGAACCAAGAACCCGAGCGAGGCCGACATCAAGCAGGCGCTCGCCAACAATCTCTGCCGCTGCGGGACGCATGCCCGTATCGTGCGCGCGGTCAAGCGCGCCTCCACGGTCGCGTGAGGGAGGGCGCCATGAACATCATGACATCACGGCGCGACCTCCTGAAGGGCGGCGGCCTCATCGTCTCCTTCGCGTTAGCCGGCCCGATCGCCAAAGCGCTGGCGCAGGGCGCGGCGGCCAGCGCGGCCGCCAAGCCGCTCGCCCTCACCGAGGTCGATGCCTTCCTGGCGATCGATCCCAAGGGCCAGGTGACGTGCTATTCCGGCAAGGTCGATCTGGGCACCGGCATCACCACGGCGTTGCGCCAGATGGTCGCCGAGGAGCTCGACCTGCCGCTGAGGCGTGTCGAGCTGATCACCGGCGACACCCTGCTCACGCCCGACCAGGGCACGACCTGGGGCAGCCTCACCATCCAGATCGGCGGCATGCAGATCCGCAACGCGGCGGCAACGGCCAAGGCCGCGCTGCTCGACGAAGCCGCGAAGCGCCTGGGCGTCAAGCCGGAAGAGCTGACCGTGGCGGACGGCGTGGTCAGCGGCGGCGGCAAGCGCGTGACCTACGGCGAGCTGATCGGCGGCAAGCAGTTTTCGCTCAAGCTCGACCATCAGAAGCCGGCCAAGGCCAAGGATCCCAAGGACTACAAGGTCGTCGGCAAAGCGGTGCCGCGCGTCGACATCCCGGACAAGGTCACGGGAAAATTCACCTACATGCACGACTTCCGCGTGCCCGGCATGCTGCATGGGCGCGTGGTGCGGCCGCCCGCCCTCGGCGCCAAGCTCGAGGCGGTCGACGAAGGGCCGATCAAGAACATTCCCGGCGTGGTCAAGGTGGTGCGCGACGGCGACTTCCTTGGCGTCGTCGCCCAGAACGAATGGGCCGCCATCAAGGCCGCCCGCGACATCAAGGCCACCTGGTCGAATGCGCAAAACCTGCCCGACCCGGCCAAGCTGTGGGACCACGTGCGCACCAGCAAGGTCGCCAAGGTCGAGGTGACGAGCAGCACCGGCAATGTCGGCGCCGCTTTTGCCGAGCTCGGCGCCAAGACGGTCAGCGCCACCTACGACTTCGCCATCCACACCCATGGCTCGATCGGCCCGTCCTGCGCGGTCGCCGAGTTCAAGGATGGCAAGCTGACCTCGTGGTCGGCGTCGCAGGCCACGCACAACCTGCGCAAGCAGCTCGCCACCATGTTCCGCATGCCGCCGGACAACGTGCGCTGCATCTATATCGAAGGCTCCGGCTGCTATGGCCGCAACGGCCACGAGGATGCGGCAGCGGACGCGGCGCTGCTGGCGAAAGCGGTCGAGCGGCCGGTGCGGGTGCAATGGTCGCGCGCCGACGAGCACGGCTGGGACCCCAAGGGCCCGCCGACGCTCATCGACGTCCGCGCCGCCATGGACGCTGCCGGCGTGGTCACCGCCTGGGAATCGGAATTCTTCATTCCGCAGCAGACCGCCGGGAGCTTCAACGTGCCGCTGGTCGCCGCGACGCTTGCGGGCATGCCGGCTGGCAACGACATCGCGCCCGGCAATATTTTCCAGAACTCGGCGATCCCGTACAAATTCGCC
>DATFWC010000417.1:0-7327 GCA_035259885.1 Xanthobacteraceae bacterium | reverse complement strand
CAGCTCGGCTACTGGAAACATCCGCCGCTGCCGTGGTGGCTCGACGATCTCGCCTTCCGCCTCACCGGCGACGTGCATGCCGTCTATGTGCTCGGCCCGCTGGCAGCGGTCGCCGCCATGTGGGCGGTATGGCGGCTGGCGCGCGAGGTGGTCGAGCCGGTGACGGCACTCGTCGCCGTGCTGGTGCTCGAAGGGATGCACTTCTTCAATTTTTCGGTGCCGAAGTTCGGCCATGACCACACGCTCATGGTGCTGTGGCCGCTCACCGCCTGGTTCTTCTATCGCGCGCTCGCCGCAAGGCACCTGCGCGACTGGGCGCTCGCCGGATTGTTCCTGGCGCTGTGTTTCTGGTCCAAGTACACGGCCTTTGCCTTCGCCGCCACGCTCGGCCTGTTCCTCCTCGTCGACCGCGAGGCGCGCCGGGCGTGGGCGACGCCCGGGCCCTACGTCATGGCGGCGACCTTCCTGATCGCGCTGGCGCCGCACCTGTGGTGGCTGGTCGACTCCGGCTTCCAGCCGTTCCGCTACGTCGAGGCGCGCGCCGTGGCGGCGACCCGCTGGTACCACGTCGTCACCTTCCCGCTGCAATGGATCGCCGGCCAGATCCTCGCCCTGGCGCCGGCGATCGGCCTCCTCGCCGTGGTGCTGTGGCGGCGCCCGCTGACGCCCGTGCCGGCCGCCGGCGTGGCTGCGTTCGCGCGCCGCTACGTCACGGCAGTCGCGCTCGGCCCGTTTGTGATCACCACCGTCGTGGCGCTGGTGCTCGGCCGGCTGCCGGTGGCGCTGTGGGGCTTTCCGCTGTGGAGCCTGGCCCCGCTCGCCGTCCTGATGTGGTTCGCGCCGCAGCCAGCGCGTTTCGGGTTGTTCGCCCGCGCCTTCATCGTGGTGGCGCTGGCGATGCCGCTCGCCTACGCGGCGACCGAACTGTTCGAGCCGCTCGTGCGCGACCGGCCCAAGGCGACGCAATTTCCCGGAAAGCTGCTCGCCGACACCGTCACGCGACAGTGGCGCGAGCGGACCGGCCAGCCCTTGCGCTACGTCGGCGGCGCCGAGGTCGGCACCGGGCCGGGCGAGTTCGCCGCCAACAACATCGCGGCCTATTCGCCGGATCGCCCGCACGTCATCGTGCACGGCAATCCACAAAAGAGCGCGTGGATCGACATGGCTGACGTCGCGCGCAAGGGCGCCGTGCTGGCGTGGGAGGCGCGGCCGGGCGACGACGCCCTGCCGGAGAACCTGCGCGCCACGTTCCCGCGCGCCGAGTTGCAGCCGCCGCTAGTGCTGCCGCGCCAGACCCTGCGTCCGGTCAGGCCGGCGATCGTCCACTACGCCTTCGTGCTGCCGCAGCCCGCTTACCCGGTGCCGCCCGCTTCCGCGCCGCCGCGGCCCTGACCTTCACCTTACCCTTGGTGCGCCGCGCCTCGGCGCGGTGTGCTCGGACCTCGGCCAGGGCCCGCGCGACAGCATGGCGCACCCTGGGCGAGCGAAACTCTTTTGGCGCGTGGCCCTTCTCGACCGCCGTGGCCATGCGCCGCAAGAGATCGAGGTCGTGCTCGTCGCGATATGGCTTGAGGTCGAGGTCGGCCGGCACCTTGCTCAGGCGCTCATCGCCGATCCGCTTCACATATTTCTGCATGAAGCGGTCGTAGTCGCGCCAGTTGACGCCGGCGGCGCGCACCGCCGCCTGCTCGGCGCGGGTGGCGATCTGATGCGCGTGCAGGTAATGCAGCCCGAGCTGATCGATCAGCGTCTTCTCCACCTCCTCGTGCAGGATCAGGAACCGATCGGTATCGATCTCACGCCCGCGATAGCGAAACGATCGCGGCATGTGGCGATCGATGTAGATCGTCCTGCCGTCCTGGCTGTAGCCCGCCAGGTACGGGATGTCGTGGCGGCGATCGAGGTTCTTGACGCGGCGCACGATGGCATCGAGGGCGCGATCGAGCATCAGGCTCGACACGTACCATTCCGGTACCTTCAGCTTCTTGTGCGGCGCCTGAGGATGACAGAAATCGAGCGGCATGGTTCCCTCCCGACGCTTCACCGCCGCACCCCAACACGACCGGCGCGGCAAAAATCCTTTTTTCCGTTGCGGCGTGAAGTGGGGCCAATAGACAGGCATTTCGTCAAGACATCCAGCCACTTGGCAAAAACCCGCGCAACCCGAAAATTTTTTCGGAACCATTCCGCCAAGCTGACGTTGATGTAGTGCCGGGCGGTTCCCCTCGTCTCCCCAACCCCCCTGACCGTTCGGCAATGTGGCCCCAGCATTGATGCTGGGGCTTTTTTTTGCCCTCCGCGCAGCAGCAGCCGCTTCACGATTCCGCCGTGATGCCGGGGATTGTAGCAGGGCCCACGGGTCGGATCGCGCCGGCAAGACGTCCCGGTTCCGCCATGGACGAGGACGAACGCGCTGCGACCCGGCTGTCGACGATCGGCTTCGTGTTCCAGTTCCAGTTCTAGTTCCATTTCCTGCTGCCGGAATTCCCGGCACGGCAGAACGTGATGCTGCCGATGCGGGCGCTCGGCCGGCTGTCGCCGCGGCAGATGGAGGAGCGCGCCGACGCGCTGCTCGCCTCGCTGGGCCTGGGCGAGCACGCGACCAAACGTCCGGACCAGCTCTCCGGCGGCCAGCGTCAGCGCGTCGCGGTCGCCCGCGCGCTCTCCAACGAGCCGCCGCTCATCCTGGCCGACGAGCCCACCGGCTCGCTCGATTCGAAATCGAGCGAGCAGGTGTTCGAGATCCTGCGCGACCTCTCGCCCGCCGCGGCAAGACCGTCATCGCCGTGACCCACGACCTCGGCCTGGCGGCACGCATGGGCCGGCGCATCCAGTTCGCCGACGGGCGGCGTGGTGGCGGACGAGGCCAATCAGAGCATTTTCCGCTTGAATTGGCGCACGATGCGGTGCCACGCGCTCCACCTCTCCCCGCGTGCGGGGAGAGGTCGACTTGCGAGCGCACTTGCGCGAAGCAAGTCGGGTGAGGGGGCGTTTCGACGGGCTCAGACTCGCGGAGACGCCCCCTCACCCGGATTCCTTCTCTCCGCAAGAGCTCCGCTCGGAATCCGACCTCTCCCCGCACGCGGGGAGAGGTGGAGCAAGCGGCGTGGCCGGCGCATCTCGCCCTGTCAATTCAAGCGGAAAATGCTCTAGCCGCCGCACACCCTGCGTGGATAAACACACCCAGCTGTCATGGCCGGGCTTGTCGCGGCCATCTCGCTTCACATGGCACGGCCATACCCTTGTAAGCGGGATGCCGGGCATGACGAGTCACAGTGAACGGAAGCTGCTGGCGATCCGCTCCGCGCCCATTTTATTTGCTGAAAATGCTTGTGGAACGCAGCTTGCGCAGCGGGCAGGCTCGTGGACATTGTAGGGTCGAGGGCCGGCGAATCGCGGTGACCGGGCCTCGAGGGAACAAGCCATGATGCGCCTCGGCGCTGCCTTCGTCGCCGTCTGCATGGTTCTCATCGCTGGCTCGCTTGCCGCCATCCTGTATCTGTGGGTGGGCCTGACCGGCATCGAGGCGGGCATCGCCGGGCTCGCCGTGCTCACCGCCATGGTGGTCTACAACTTCGCCTCGACGCGCATCCGCGACCACGAAGTGGTCAGCCAGCAGATCGCCGACCTGTCGCGCGGCACCGCCGATCTGGCCAGCAAGGTCGGCGAGATCGGCCGCCGCATCGAGGCGGCCGAGATGGCGGTGGCGACCGCGGTGGAGAAGACGCGCGCCGCCTCGGCGCCGCTGAGCGGCGAGATCGAGACACTCGGCACCCTGGTCAAGCAGCTGGCCGAATCGGTGGCCGCCCACGAGGCGGTCCTTGCCCGTCACGTCATCGGCGGCGCTCTGCCGGCGCATGGCGCGGCGCCAAGCGCCACGCTGGCGGCCGCGCCCGCCGCCGCGGCGGAAACCGCGCCGGTGCACGCCCCTGCCAGGGCGCCGGCCGAACCGGCCGAGACAGTGCCGGAGCGGATGGCGAGCGGACGGTTCCGCGGCCTCGACCGCGCCCACGTCATGGCGCTGATCGCGGAGGCGACCGAGGCCAGCCGCGTCGACCTCTACCTGCAGCCGATCGTCTCGCTGCCGCAGCGCAAGGTGCGGTTCTACGAGGCGGTGGGGCGGCTGCGCACGGAAGACGGCGAGGTGCTCGCCCCCGAGGATTTCCTGCCCTTTGCCGAGGCCGGCGGGCTGATGCCGAAGATCGACAACCTCATCCTGTTCCGTTGCGTGCAGGTGGTGCGCCGGCTGGCCAGCAAGAGTCGCGACATCGGCGTGTTCTGCGACATCTCCGGATCGACCCTCAACGATCCGGAGTTCTTTCCCCAGCTCTCCGATTTCATGGCGGCGAACCGCGCGCTGGCGCCGTCACTGGTGCTGGAGTTCGCGCAGAGCACCATGCGCGCCATGGGCCCGATCGAGACGGAAAGCCTGGCGGCGCTGGCCGACCTCGGCTTCCGGTTCTCGCTCGACCGGCTCAACGATCTCAAGATCGAGCCGCGCGAGCTGGCCGAGCGCTCGTTCCGCTTCGTCAAGGCGCCGGCGCCGCTCCTGCTCAACCGCGTCGGCACCCAGGGCTCCGACATCCATCCGGCCGATTTCTCCGATCTCCTCGGCCGCTTCGGCATCGACCTCATCGCCGACAAGATCGAAAGCGAGACCATGGTGGTCGATCTCCTCGACTACGACGTGCGGTTCGGCCAGGGCCTCTTGTTCTCGCCGCCGCGGCCGGTGCGCACCGAGGTGCTGGAAAACAGCGCGCCCGTCCGCCGCGACAGCGCCGCCGCCGAGAGCGGCGAGCCGCGCGACCGGCGCGCCGGCATGCTGGCACAGCTCGCGCGCGGCGTGGTCCGCCGCGCCTGAACGCGCTATCTGCAGCGTAACGAACCAGCCCCTCACCCCCGCTTCGCATGGACGCCCGCACACCCCGCCTGATCGAGCATTTTTCGACGCTGGCGACCAGCTACGACATCGTGCTGAGCGATGTCTGGGGCGTGGTCCACAACGGCGTCGCCGCCTATCCGGAGGCCGGGGAAGCGCTGGCCCGCTTCCGCGCCAGCGGCGGCACCGTGGTGCTGGTGTCGAATTCGCCGCGCCCGGGCGAGCCGGTGAAGCGCCAGCTCGACCACTTCGGCGTGATCCGCGAAGCCTATGACGGGGTCGTCACCTCGGGCGATGTCACGCGCGGCGTGCTGAGCGAGCGGCCGGGCGCCAACGTCCTGCATATCGGCCCGCAGCGCGACCTGACCATCTTCGACGGCCTCGACATCCATTTCACCACGCTCGCGGCGGCGGACTGCGTCGTGTGCTCGGGCCTGTTCGACGACGAGGTGGAGACCGCCGAGGATTATCGCGACCTGCTCGGGCAATTGCGGGCCCGCCGCCTGCCCATGATCTGCGCCAATCCGGACGTGGTGGTCGAACGCGGCGACCGGCTGGTCTATTGCGCCGGCGCCATCGCCGACCTCTACGTCACGATGGGCGGCGAGGTCCTCTATGCCGGCAAGCCGCACCGGCCGATCTACGACCTGGCGCTCAAGGAATGCGCGGCGCGGCGCGGCGCGCCGTGCGATCTGACCCGCGTGCTGGCGATCGGCGATTCGGTCCGCACCGATTTCAAGGGGGCGCTGGCGATCGGCGTCGACTGCCTGTTCGTGACCGCCGGCATCCACGCCGAGGAGCTCGGCGGGCACGACCGGCCCGACCTGGCGGCGCTCGCCGCGATGTTCGCCGAGGCGGGCGAGCTCCCCGCGGCGATCATGCGGCGGCTGGTCTGGTGAGCCTGCGAGACGACCTTACGTAGCCCGCATGGAGCGCAGCGAAATGCGGGTAGCGTCTCAGGGCGGCGGACACGACATCGACAAGGCGTCGTTCGCCTCGGGGGCCTCGGGGCATTCAGGCGTTCTCTCGTACGAGCTTGTATGCGCCAGTCAGAGCTTCAATCGGCAACTTCCATTCTGCGCTGATGGCCCGGATCATTTCCAGGGTTAGAGCGCGCTTTCGATTTAGCACTTCGGAAGCACGCGGACGCGATCCGAGAATGCGCGCAAGATCTGCTTGCGTGCGGCCCATGCTCTCGATCGCAAAGTGAAGCACATCAATCGGATCGGCGTCGGGAATACCGTGCTCGCTGTCCTCATACTTCTCAATGAGGGTAGACAGGACATCAAACCGATCGGCGTCCGGGGTTCCCGGCTCGGGCGGATTATCAAAGTAGCTCTCCACTTCCTTAAGAGCCCACTCGTAATCTGCCTCAGTGTGGAGCGCGCGCACATCCATCATCACACTGTCCTCGGGTTTATCTTGTCGTACTCTTCGTGCGTACCGACGAACTTCACCATCACGCGATAGTACGGCGCGTAGACTATTCGCACTACGAGCCGGTACTTATTCCCGCCAATGTCGAAGATCGCGCGGCTGTCGCCGACAAAGTCAACATTGGCTCCGAATTGCTCCCTTACGTCATTTGGCTTCGACCAGATGGCCTTTGAGACGACGCTGTACCACGCTGAAAGCGGACCTTTGGCATGGGGATAGACCGTCCAAAACTCCCTTAGGGCTCGCCTCGAAAGCACCTGCATGACATACGCTACGACGTTCCCAACGTGGGAACAAGCGAAATGTTCCCATTAAGGGAACATGGTTAATATGGCGTTGTCGTTTGGCCACGCCAGCGCGTTCACGGTCCCTCTCGGATTTTGCTGTTTGGGTCAAACAATGAAAATATTCCTAAAATTCCAACCGAGACACTACCGAAATGCGGGATCGCCTAACCGGCTGCATCGCAGCTCCCGAATTACGCTACGCTTCATCCGTGCGATGCTTGGCCGGTCGGGCTATTCGACCTGGGCGCCGGAGGCTCTTACGCGTTCGCCCCAGTTCGCGACTTCGCTCCTGACGAATGCGTCCGCGGCTTCGGCCGAAAGTCCCGGCAGTTCCCCGTTGCGCTTGAGATTTTCCGTCGCCTTGGGGTTGTCGGTAATCGCGTTGATCGCCTTGTTCAGCGCGGCAACGACATTGGCCGGAGTTCCCTTCGGAACCCAAAACCCGACCCAGGACGAACCTTCGGCTCCCGGATAGCCGAGCTCGGCCAGGCTGGGGCAGTTTGGCAGAAGCGGATAACGCTGCGCGGCCGCGACAGCGAGGCAGGTCAGGCTGCCTTCGGTGAGCTGGCCGACGACGCTGGCCGA
Source organism: Xanthobacteraceae bacterium (assembly GCA_035259885.1). Classification (GTDB taxonomy): domain Bacteria; phylum Pseudomonadota; class Alphaproteobacteria; order Rhizobiales; family Xanthobacteraceae; genus DATFWC01. Next base: position 139 of record DATFWC010000417.1, on the reverse strand, counting down.
AGCGGTCGCAGCGAAACCGTCGACCTGACCACCGATTGCCGCTTGCATGGCGGGCTCGCCGCCACGGAACGGCACATGGACGATGCCGGCCTTGGCATTGTTCTGGAAGAACGAGAACCACGTCAGGTGTGAACCCGAC
>DATFWC010000416.1:0-4756 GCA_035259885.1 Xanthobacteraceae bacterium | reverse complement strand
CGCTCACCACCACCCGCTCGACCGCCGGATGCTTCGGCACCGCGATCGGGCTGTTGCTCACCACGAACACGTGCACCGCCAGCCCTTTGGCGAGGTGGCGCTCGGCGACGCGATAGACCTCCTGCTTCACCGGACAGGCATCCGCGTCGATGTAGATGGCGATGGGGTCGGGCATGGGTAGCAGCACGTAGAATGAAAAGCATACTCGGGTGTCATCCCGGACGGCCCGCGCGCGCGGGCCGATCCGGGACCCATGTATCACGGCACCAGCGAATTGAACTCAGGCCGGGGGTACCTGGATCCCGGCTCTCGCGCTGCGCGCTCGGCCGGGACGACAGCCGGGAAGGATGCGAGCAAATCGCACCTGCCGCACGGCAGACGAGCCATGCTCTGCCGCCCCTTGGCTTGCCTGCCATTCCCATTAATGTGCCGGCGGCATGCTGCAAAAACCCGCCCCGGATGCTACCGGCGACGTCGACTACCGCCTGCTGGTTCCCGTCCTCGTCAACTCGACGCTGATCCACACGGTGGTATCCATCCTGCGGGTGACGACCTCCTACCGGGCGGTCGAGTTGGATCTGTCGATCGTCTGGCTCGGCGTCATCTCGGCGACCTTTGCGATCTTCCCGATCTTCCTGGCCGTGTGGGTCGGGCGTTTCATCGATCGCGGCAACGACGCCGTCACGGCGTGGATCGGATCCGGCCTGATCGCGGTGGCGGCGGCGGGCTTTGCCGCGTTTTCGTCGGCGCTGGCGCTGCTCGTGTTCACGGCCGTGCTCGGCACCGGGCACCTGTTCATGATGGCGGCGCAGCAGATGCTGTGCGTGCGCTCGGGCGGGCCGGCCGCCATGGACCGGGTGTTCGGCAACTACATGGTGGCGGCGGCGATCGGCCAGGGTCTCGGGCCGTTCGTCGTCGGCTGGGCGGGTGGCGCCGCAACCCTGCCGCCGACGGGACGCCTGTTCACGATCGCGCTGATCGGCGCCGCCGTGGCGTTCCTGATCGCGCTCACCATCCGGCCGGCGCGCACCCTGCCGCACTATATCGAGACGAAGGATGTCATGCCGGTGACGGCGCTGTTGCGCCGGCCGGGCGTCGCCGCCGTGATCGCCTGCGGCGTGTTCATCGTCACGGCGCAGGACCTCGTCCTCATCTACCTGCCGATCCTCGGCGCTGAGCGCGCCATCGACGTGAACGTGATCGGCATCCTGCTCACGGTGCGCGCCGCGCTCTCCATGGTGTCGCGCGTGATCTATGCCCGCATGGTGATGGAGTTCGGCCGCGACCCGCTGATGGTCACCTGCACCTTCGTGGCGGCGCTCGCCTTCGTATCGCTGGCGTTTCCCATTCCGCTGTGGGCGATGTATCTCGCCATGGCGGTCATGGGCTTCACGCTCGGCCTCGCCACCACGCTGAGCGTCACCACCGTGGTCGACCGCACGCCGGCGAGCGCGCGCGGCACCGCCAACTCGCTGCGCATCATGGGTAACCGGCTCGGCCAGGTCAGCCTGCCGTTCGGCGCCAGCCTGGTGGCGGCGGCCACCGGGGTGGCCGGCATCATGGTCATGATCGCGCTCAGCCTCGCAGCCTCGGCGGCAGCGGTTCAGTGGAGCCGGCCGCCGCAGTAGAATTGACCCGAAGATCTCTCCAGATCGTCATGGCCGGGCTTGTCCCGGCCATCTCGCTTACGATTTCACGGCCTCGCTCCCCCGTATGCGGGATGCCCGGCGCAAGAGCCTGCCCGGACTTGATCCGGGGCCGGGCATGACGAGGAGAGAAGGGTATAGTGGACGACAACGGATCAACCCGTGACCACAGAAAGTCCTCTCATCGCGCTCACCGGAGCGACCGGATTCATCGGGCGGCGCCTGCTGGCCGAGCTGCCGCGGCGCGGTTTTCGCGTGCGCGTCTTGCTTCGCCGCCCAACAGAGATCGCGCTCGACCACGGCAGCGCCATCATCGGCGACCTGGCGCGACCGCAGAACATGGCGGCGGCACTCGCCGATGTCGACGCCGTGATCCATTCGGCCGGCGTCGCGCATGCGATGTCGGGCATCCCGGCGGACGACTACCGCATCCTCAACACCGAGGCGACGATCGCGCTGGCGCGCGCGGCCGAGCGGGCGCGGGCCAAGCGCTTCGTGTTCCTGTCGTCGATCCGGGCCCAGGTCGGGCCGGCCGCCGACGGCGTGATCACGGAAGCGCGCCGGCCCGAGCCGACCGACGAGTATGGCAAATCCAAGCTCGCCGCCGAGCAGGGCCTGGCCGCGCTCGGCATCGACTGGGTGGCGCTGCGGCCGGCCTTGGTCTACGGGCCGGGCGTGAAGGGCAATGTGGCCGCGCTGGTGCGGCTCGCGCGCATGCCCTACTGGCTGCCGCTCGGCGGGCTCAAGGCCAAGCGCTCGCTGGTAGCGGTGGACAACCTGGTCGACGCGGTCGCCACCGTGCTCCGCGCGCCGGTGCCGCTGCGCCGGCCGCTGATCGTGACCGACGCCGAGCCCTTAAGCGTGCGGGAGATGATCGCGGCGCTGCGCGCCGGGCTCGGCCGCCGTCCGGGCGTGTTCCCGGTGCCGGAACCCCTGCTCGAAGCGGCGCTGCGCGCAGCCGGACATGCCGACTGGGTCCCGCGTCTGGCCGGCACCCAGGTGGCCGACGCGGCGGCGCTGCGCGCCCTCGGCTGGACGCCTTCCATCGCGCCCCGCGCGGGCCTCGCCGCGCTGGCGCGCGATGCGATAAACTCCTGAAGACGCATTCGAAACGGGGAGGACGAAGATGGTGGAGATCACGCGCTGTGGGGCCAATGCGACGCGCCGGGGGTCCGGCGACTGGTTCACCGGCACGGTGTGGCAGGACCCGATCGTCGAGGCGCCGGAGCCGGCGCGCATCCGCGCTGCGCGCGTGAGCTTCGAGCCGGGCGCGCGCACCGCATGGCACACCCACCCGCTCGGCCAGACGCTGCACGTCGTCATGGGCTGCGGCCGGGTGCAGACCTGGGGCGGACCGGTGCAGGAAATCCGCGCCGGCGACACCGTGTGGATTCCGCCGGGCGAGAAGCACTGGCACGGTGCCGCGCCCAACACCCGCATGGTGCACATCGCATTCCACGAGGCGCTCAACGGCAAACACGTGGAGTGGATGGAGCACGTCAGCGACCAGCAATATGCCGTCGCGCCGAGCAAGTGATGCGGTCATTCCGGGCGAGCGTCAGTGCGGGCCGCAATCCATGAACACAATCAATCGATAAGGCACTCTCATTCAAATACGCTACGTTTGGTCATGGATTCCGGGCTCGCCGCTCCCGCGGCGCCCGGAATGACGAACCAGGAGCTCTCATGCGACACCTGCTGCGCCTTGCCTGCGCCCTCATCATGTTCACGCCGGCCGCGGTGGCGGCGCAGGACTTTCCGGCGAAGCCGATCAAGCTGATCGTGCCGTTCCCGGCCGGGGGGCCCAACGACATCATCGCCCGCGCGGTCGGCCAGCGCATGCAGGAGATCGCCGGCCAGCCCGTGACCATCGACAATCGCGGCGGCGCCGGCGGCCAGCTCGGCACCGACGCGGTGGCCAAGGCCGAGCCCGACGGCTACACGATCGCCATCACGTCCGCCGGGGCGCTCGCCATCTCGGCCAGCCTGCAGGAGAAGCTGCCCTACGATTCGACCAAGGATCTCGCTGCCGTCACGCTGGTGGCGCGGGTGCCGGAAATGCTGGTGGTGGCGACCAGCGTTCCGGCTGCGAACATGAGCGAGCTGGTGACGCTTGCCAAGGCGAAGCCAGGCTCCCTCAACTTCGCCTCGACCGGTCCCGGCAGCATGCCGCATCTCGCCGGCGAGCTGTTCCGCCTGACCGCCAAGATCGACATCGTGCACGTGCCCTATCGCGGCGCCGCGCCGGCGATGAACGACCTTCTGGGCCAGCAGGTGCAGATGGTGTTCCTCGACCTGCCGATCCTGCTGCCGCAGGTACAGGCGGGAAAGATCCGCCCCATCGCACTCGGCTCGCGCGAGCGCCACGCCACCGTGAAGGATGTGCCGACCACCGCCGAGGTCGGATTCCCCGAGCTCCTGGCCGACAATTGGTACGGCATGGTAGCGCCGGCCGGCACGCCGCCCGCCATCATCGCCAAGCTCAACAAGATCGCCGTCGAGGCGATGCAGAGCCCCGACGTGAAGGAGAAGCTGTTGAGCCAGGGCGCCGTCTTGTCCGGCAACAAGCCAGAAGAATTCGCCGCCTTTATCAGGAGCGAGATCGACAAGTGGGGCAAGGTGGTGCAGGCCGCCGGCATCAAGCCAAATTGATGCGGACCTTGCACCAGCGGTTCAGCATGTCGTCCCCGCGAAGGCGGGGACCCATGATCTCTGTCCGACGATATCTCGCGACAGAGGTGATCATGGGTTCCCGCTTGCGCGGGAGCGACCCAAGAGAAGCATGACGCCATGCCGGGCCGCCTCGCCGACAAGGTCGCCATCGTCACCGGCGCCGGCTGCGTCGGGCCGGGCTGGGGCAATGGCCGCGCCACCGCCGTGCTGTTTGCGCAGGAAGGCGCCAAAGTGTTCGCCGTGGACAAGGACGCCGACGCCATGGCGGAAACGCTGGCGCGCGCGCTTGAGGCGGGCGGCGAGATCGTGACCCATCAGTGCGACGTCACGGTCGCGTCCGAGGTCGCCGCAATGGTGGAGGCGTGCCGGAAAACCTTCGGGCGCATCGACATCCTGGTCAACAACGTCGGCGGCTCGGCGGCCGGCGGTCCGGTCGA
>DATFWC010000415.1:0-11554 GCA_035259885.1 Xanthobacteraceae bacterium | reverse complement strand
CGGCGCCGTCAACCGCATTCCCGCGCCCGACGACCTGCGCTCCAACATGGTGCGCGGCGGCGTGCCCAAGGCGACCGACCTGACCGCGCGCGAGCGCGAGATCTGCGCCCGTCTCGGGCCGGCGCTGCGCCAGCGCGGGCTCCTGTTCGTCGGCATCGACGTGATCGGCGACTTCCTCACCGAGATCAACGTCACCTCGCCGACCGGCATCCGCGCCATCAAAAGCCTCGGCGGGCCGGACGTCGCCAAGCTGATCTGGGACAAGATCGAAAAAATGCGTCGCGACCGCTGATCGCACGGTGGATGCTTGCGCCGGGCCCGGAGAGAGGCGCGAGGAGAATGTCTCTCGCGCCGCGACATGCCGGCGGCTATTTGGTCACCGCCGCAAGCTTCTTCTCCAGCAGGTCGGGCACCAGGCGCTCGAGGAATCCGGCGGCGAAGCCCACCAGCAGCGCGCTTTTCCACTCGATGACAGGCTTGAGCGGCAGCGCCCCGATCTTGATGGCGCCGAGAAAATCCGAGTCGAGGAACAGATAGAGCGCGGCCGCCGAGATGACGCCAATCAGGATCCGCGCGGCACCATCCACGGCGTTCCATCTCGGATCGACATGCGTCTTCATGGCGGCGGCGCAGTTGCGCGCCTGCAGTGCCAGCGCGGTGGACAGCATGGCTCCCATGGCGCCGCTGCCGGTCGCCAACATGAGGTAGCGCAATCCCGAAGCAAGCTCGTCGGGCGTGGTGTGCCACAACCACCACATGCCGGCGGCCGCCACGCCCAGCATGGCGATGATGGTGAGGACCATAGCGCCGGTCGACATCAGGTAGAAATCCCGCCCCTCCTGCAGCCGATGCTCGATGATCGTGTCGATCAGCATCTGCAGGAGGGCATTCGCCTCGGCCTTGCGGCCGTCGAGACACAATCGCAACGCTTCGGCGATCTGGCCGTGATACGGATTCGGCCCCTTCATGCCGGCCATCAGGAATTGCAGGCGGCCGCGCAGCGACACCAGGCCGGCGATGGCGGCGGTCTGCCGTTTCTCGGTCTTCTCATCCTCGGCGTAATGCACCATGACTTTGCCGCCCGATCGGTAGATCGCGAAATCGCGCCGCCGATAGAACACGTCGTCGATCCTTTCGCCGCGCTGATCGATGTGGCCTTTCTTGATGTCGGCGACACGAACCTTGTGGTCGGTCGAAGTCTTCGCCTCGCCGTCGAGGGCGCGAAATCGTCGCGCTGCCCCGGTTGCAGATGCAACCGGGCGGGCGATCCCTTCGGCTTGGCCATTCGCCACGTGGGCGGAAGCGCCTTTATGGCCGATGCCATTGGCGCGCGCACGCAACTCGAGCATGTCGATCTCTCCCCTTGCGGCCGGGCCTCGCCTGTCGCCCGGCCAGTCGTGGTTGCAGACTAGCCGCGACACGTGCCGCAGGCTGTGACGAGAGTCACAGATCAGGGTTGTTGAATTTTCGGCCACGACCAGCCGAGGCACGGCGCGGCATGGAATGGAACGCGGACCGTCGCCAGAACATTGTCCCTCGCAGAACAAGGTCGAGGTCTGCGATGAAGACGATTGTTGCATGCGCCGTGCTGGCGCTGGGAGTGGCCGCCGTGAGCACGCCGGCAGACGCCAAGGGGTGTCTCAAGGGCGCCGTGGTTGGCGGCGTCGTAGGTCATTACGCCGGCCGCCATGGCGTGCTCGGCGCAGCCGCGGGCTGCGTGGTCGGCCGCCACCGCGCCAACAAGGCAGACCGCGAAGACCGGAACGTGCAGCGGCCGCATTCGACCACGGGCGCGCGCTACTAGGCAGACGGCCAGTGTTGCGCGCAGCCGCCGATCGCGCCGACTGCCGCGGTCCCGGCGCGCCTGTTTGCGAAACGCGATGGCCTGACGTTCCGCGACAGGCTCAACCCGCCGTCGGATTCATCTTGGCGGCGTCGGCCTTGCCGAGAAACGTCCCGGCCGTGCCCGGCGTCATCAGCTGATCCTCGCGGGTCGTGTGGAAGGGCATGCGGTTGAGATAGTGGCCGGCCTCGTGCGCCAGCACGTATTTGTGGTACCAGTCGCCGTCCACCTTCTCCCTGAACATGCACATGTTGAAGTTCTGGCCGGATGTCTCCATCTCGGCGGCGGTGATGCGGTCCTTCGACGACACGAAGGCGACGTTCTCGTCGCCTTCGTTGGAAGGATTGACGAAGTCCCAGACGCAGAACACGTTGAAGCACGCGGCATTGAACGTGCCGGCATCGGTGATCTCGTGCCAGATGCGGCCCGCCGCGTCGTCGCGCTTGACGAAGGGCATGTCGCCGATGCTGGCGAAGTTGATGCGGTCCCCGAGATCCTGGTTGATCCTGATCTTCCCGGTGCCGAGGTACTCGAAGTGGACATTGATCTGGGGCTCGAAAACCTTCTCGTTGATGAACTGCGTCCACTCCCGCGTGTCCTTCTCGCTGATGGTCGTTCGGTGGCCGGCATTGTCGGACACGAAGACGAACTTGATGAACCGCTTGAGCCGGAGCTTCACCTCGATCTCGATCTTGGCCAGCAGCTCGCGCCGCGGTCCCCGCGCGACGACGAATGTGCGTCCCGGGTGAAGGCCGCCGACGCGAAAGACATTGTTCTTGTCCTGGTCGACGCCGCCCTCCTGCACGATCCGCTCGACCTCGGCGATGTTGGGATTGAGCGACTCGACCGTCCAGCCGTCGACCCCGGTTACTGCCAGGTGGAGATGGCGATCGCCCCGGTACGGGACCATCTGCCAGGGACCGTCCGGGTCGAAGCCGACCCTGAAGGGCTGATTGTCGGGGAAATACCTGCGGTTCGAGGGCTCGAAGCGGGCGAGTGCCATGACAGATCCATCCCTTGCTGCGCCCACCATGACGTTGGTGTTGCCGACCGGCGATCCGTTCAGTGGCCCGGACGGGTGGCTGATTTTCGTTGCGTTGACCGCGGGATCTGGCTCCCGTGTTCCCTAAATGTTCTTGCCGCCAAAACGGGCTTCCGCTAGGCTGAAGGGCCAGCGGGGGCGCGCATGGTCCAGCGGGTCAGCACGGTCGCGTTCGAAGGCATCGAGACGCGGGCGGTCGACGTCCAGGTCCAGGTCGCGCCCGGCCTGCCGGCGTTTCACGTGGTTGGCCTGCCTGACAAGGCGGTGTCGGAGGCGCGCGAGCGGGTGCGCGCCGCCCTGGTCGCCGCCGGGCTGGCGCTGCCGGCCCGCCGCATCACGGTCAACCTGGCGCCCGCCGACGTGCCCAAGGAGGGCAGCCACTACGACCTGCCGATCGCGCTCGGCCTGATGGGCGCCATCGGCGCTATCCCGCATGACGCCGTGAATGGTTTTACGGTGCTGGGCGAGCTCGGCCTCGATGGCTCGATTTCGGCGGTGGCCGGCGTGCTGCCGGCCGCCATCGGCGCCAATGGCCGCGGCGAGGGCCTGATCTGCCCGGCAGCGTGCGGCGCCGAGGCCGCCTGGGCGAGCCCCGACCAGGAGATCATCGCGGCCGCCTCGCTGATCCAGCTTGCCAACCATTTCAAGGGCACGCAGGTGCTGGCGCGGCCGCAGCCGAAAGTGCGCGGGAGCGACGCGGCGCCGCTCGACCTCCAGGACATCAAGGGCCAGGAGAGCGCCAAGCGCGCGCTCGAAGTGGCGGCCGCCGGCGGCCACAATCTCCTGATGATCGGTCCGGCCGGCGCCGGCAAATCCATGCTGGCGGCGCGGCTGCCAAAAATCCTTCCGCCGCTCGCGCCCGCGGAACTGCTCGAAGTGTCGATGATCGCCTCGGTGGCGGGCGAGATCCCCGACGGCGCGCTCACCAACCGGCGACCGTTCCGCGCGCCACATCATTCCGCCAGTATGCCGGCGCTGGTGGGCGGGGGCCTGCGCGCACGGCCGGGCGAAGTGTCGCTTGCGCACAATGGCGTCCTGTTCCTCGACGAGTTTCCCGAGTTCCAGCCGCAGGTGCTCGACTCGCTTCGCCAGCCGCTGGAGACCGGCGAGGTGGCGGTGGCGCGCGCCAATTACCGCGTCACCTATCCGGCGCGCTTCATGCTGGTCGGCGCCATGAACCCGTGCCGCTGCGGGCGCGCCAACGATCCGGGCTTCGCCTGCCGGCGCGGTCCCAATCCGCGCTGCGTCGCCGACTATCAGGGGCGGCTGTCCGGTCCCCTGCTCGACCGCATCGACCTCACGATCGAGGTGCCGGCCGTCACCGCCGCCGACCTGATCCTGCCGCCGCCGGCCCAAGGCAGCGCCGAAGTCGCCGCGCGCGTCGCCGCGGCGCGAAAAATCCAGGCCGAGCGCTACGCGGCGCTCGGCGCCGCCGACGTGCGCACCAATGCCACGGCGCAAGGTCCGCTGCTCGAGCAGGTGGCGAAGCCGGATGCTTCCGGCCTCACCCTCCTGCGCGACGCCGCCGATGCCATGCGCCTGTCGGCGCGTGGCTATCACCGCGTGCTGCGCGTGGCGCGCACGCTGGCCGACCTCGACGGCGCTGAGAGAATCGGCCGCATCCATCTCGCCGAGGCGCTGTCGTACCGTGCGCTGGCCGACGAGGCACAGCGGGCGGCGTGAGCCGCCCGTCGGGTGCTATCATCGTCACGACGGCTGCCGTCGCATTCCGGGGGGACCGCACGAAACGGAAATTATGGCGTGCTGATCTTCATGCCGCCCGAGAAGTATCCCGTATGCATCGCGCAGACCATCTTCTTGATCTGGGCGCTGTTGAAGGTCTTCCGGCCACCCCAGCGGAGGCGCATGCTTTCGCGCGTGCGCCGGTCCTGGGGGAGGTTTCCCCCCAAGCTGCCCACAGAGAACATGAAGTTATCCGGATCGTCAGTGTGAGCGATCTGGGCGATGATGTGCGCCAACTCATGGACGCAGGTGTTGCCTACGAAGCGTGCAAATTCCGGCTCTCCGTTTTCGAACACATTCTCGAATTGCGAGTCGTGATCGATGTCGGACGGATCGTCCACACTCTGGATGTGACCGCTGCACACCCGCAGACTTTCATGAGCGCCAACAAAGATGTCGCCTCCGCCTTCGTTTCCCAAGATCAGGATGCCGGCGCAAGGGCGCATCTCCCGGCCTCCGCGGTCGAAATGCAGGGTCAAGTCCGCCCCGCCCGTCGCTATACCACGCCCCAGGTGGATTCTCAGCTTGCGGCCTGCCTGTGATGCGATCGGATCGAACGCTTCACGAATGGTCTCCACCATCACGGAAAAAGGCCGCACCATGGTTCCACCCTCCAGTTCGATGGTGAGCGTGGGCGAAATCTCGAGGTGGATTTCGACAGACCGATCCTCCTCGCTCTCATTGGCCGTTGAAAACGGATTCGATTCACCAAGGAAGTCGAGTTGAATGCGGCTGCGAGCGATGCCTGCACGCGTGAGAAAGGCCGCAACGGCCTCTGCGCGCTGGCGGGACAGTTTCAGGTTGAGGCTATCGGGGCCCGAACGGCTGGCGCGTCCCACAAGCTTCACCTTATGGTCCTCGTTGGCCCCTAGAATGCTCAGGACGCCTTGCTTCAGAAATGTTTCATGCGGGCGTTTCAGTTTGGAGCTACCGATGTCAAAATTGAACAGCAGAAACTCCGTTGGACAATTTTGGCCGTTTGGGTCAAGTGGCCGGAATTTACCGATACCGGTGGCGATAGACATGGATTTCTCCCCTTAGGTTCGCCGCGCGGGCCCGCTCCGGTGGGGCGAATGGCGCGAGGGCTTCGCGGATAGGTGGTGCCGAGAAACCAGCAAAAGGTTCAATCCAGAAGTCGCGCGACGGCGCCGCCAAAGTCGATCTGAAGCTGCTTGCCCGGTCCGTCTCAAAGGGCGTGGCCGCTCGCGCGGGCTATCACCGCGTGCTGCGCGTGGCGCGCACGCTCGCCGATCTCGACGGCGCGGAAAAATTCGGCCGCATCCACCTCGCCGAGGCGCTGTCGTACCGTGCGCTCGCGGATGAGGCGCGGCGGGCAGCGTGCGCCCCTCGTCGGTGCTATCATCGTCGCGACGGCTGCCGTCGAATTTTTTTGGGGAACAGAATGAAACGGATCGTTGCCATCGTGCTTGCGGCATGCGCTGCCTTCGTCACCGGCGCGCACGCACAAACCTACCCCACCCGCCCCATCACGCTCGTCGTGCCGTTCCCGCCGGGCGGATCGACCGACGTGGTGGCGCGCATCATGGCGGAGCGCATGCGGCCGGTGCTCGGCCAGCCGGTGATCATCGAGAACACCGGCGGCGCCGGCGGCAGCATCGCGGTCGGCCGCGTCGCGCGCGCGGCGCCCGACGGCTACACCATCGACATCGGCCAGTGGGACACCCATGTCGGCAGCATCATCTATCCACTGAACTACGACCTGCAGAAGGATTTCGCGCCGATCGCACTGATCTCCATCAATCCACAGCTGATGGTCGGCAAGAAGGCACTGCCGGCAGACGACCTCAAGGGCCTCGTCGCCTGGATGACGGCGAACCCGGGCGAGGCCAAGTTCGTCAACCAGAACGCCGCGGCGCAGGTCAGCGGCATCCTGCTGCAGCAGACGACCGGCACGCGGGTGCAGTTCATTCCCTATCGCGGCGCCGGTCCGGCCATGCAGGACCTGCTCGCCGGCCATGTCGACCTGCTGGTGGTGCAGGCCGCGGCGGCGTTGCCGCACGTGCGCGCCGGCGCCATCAAGGCGCTCGCCAACCTGTCGCCGCGCCGCTCGCCGGCGGTGCCGGACATCCCGACCTCGGACGAGGGCGGCGTGAAGGGGCTGTACATGTCGGGCTGGTTCGGCTTCTTCGCGCCCAGGGGCACGCCGAAGGAGATCATCGCGCGGCTCAACGACGCCACCGTGCAGGCGCTCGCCGATCCCGCCGTGCGTACGCGCTTCGCCGATCTCGGGCTCGATGTCGCGGCGCGCGAGCAGCAGACGCCCGAAGGCCTCGCCGCCTTCCACAAGGCCGAGGTCGACGCTTGGTGGCCGCTCATCAAGGCGGCCAACATCAGGGGGGAATGAAGCACCGGCCAGGCGCCCGCGCGTGCGCCGGGCGACGGCGCATCACTTCTCCGCGATTTCCACAACATAAAACTGTAACGCAAGCAGCACAAAACTGCTACGCGAGCGTCACGCGACGCTGCTACGGCAACCCTCCTGGGGGCGCGAACCATGGAGGGACGCATGTCGCGTGGGATTTCGTATCACCGCCGGCAGCTCAAGACTGGTGTCGCCACCGTGCTGGCGACGCTGATGTCGTGTGGGCTGGCCGCCGCCGACGATCGCAACGATCGCAACGACGGCGTGAAGACCGCGACGCCGATCAAGCATGTCATCGTGCTGATCGGCGAGAACCGCACGTTCGACAACATCTACGGCACCTACGTCGCCAAGCATGAGCAGCGGGTCGACAATCTGTTGTCGCGCGGCATCGTGCGGCCCGACGGCTCGCCCGGCCCGCGCCAGGCCGACGCCAGACAGTTCCGCGTCGACAACATCAATCCGCCGCTCTATTTCATCAGCACCACCAAGCTCACCCCGCCGAACAAGACGGCGTACGATCCGTTCCTGCCGACGCCGGAGGCGGGCGGCGCGCCCAACCGGCAGGCCAGCCTTGCCGAGCTGCTTGCGACTCCCACCGCCGTGCAGGCGCCGTTCGACAATACGGTGAGCGATGCGCAGCTGCGCGCCATCGAGCCCAGCCTCGAGCCCGAGGATCTCGGCCTGTTGCGCACCGGCGCCACCGGGCTGCCCACCTGCCCGCCCCCCACGGTGGCGGTGCCAAGTCCCTGCCCCGACACCCGCGTGAGCAACTTCAACGCGCTGCCCAATACGGTGTTCGAGATCACCGGACCGAAGCTGCCCTATGACGCCTACACCGGCGACATGGTGCACCGCTTCTTCCACATGTGGCAGCAGTCGGACTGCGATGTGGCCAACGCGACGCCGGGCAATCCCACCGGCTGCCTCAACGATCTCTATCCGTTCGTCGGCATCGCCCGGCTCGACGATTCCGGCAGCAACGCGATGGGCTTCTACAACGTGCAGAAGGGCGACGCCCGGGTGTTCAAGAAGCTCGCTGACGAGTTCGCATCGAGCGACAATTTCCACCAGTCGGTGATGGGCGGAACCGCGGTGCAGCACATCGTGCTCGGCACGGGCGACAACATCTTCTGGGATCAGTTCCCTGGCCTGCCGCCGGTGCCGCCGGCCAACCGCGTCGCCAATCCCAACCCCACGAGCCCGACCAACGACAAGTACCTGGTCGACGACCGCTTCACGCTGTGCGCCGACGAGACCCAGCCGGGCATCAAGCCGATCATGGACTATCTGCGCTCGCTGCCGTGGCGGCCCGACCGCACCGCGTCCAATTGTGCGACCGGCCGCTTCTATATGATCAACAATACCAGCCCGGGCTTCCGTCCTAACGGCGTCGTCGACACCGCCGGCGTCACCGCCGGCACCTCGATTCCGCCGTCGTCGCTGCGCACGATCGGCGACGCGCTTAATGAGAAGAAGATCAGCTGGGCCTACTTCGGTGGTGGCTTCAACGCCGCGGTACGTGTCGCCAACGGCTCCACCGACCCGTTCGATCGCTTCATCGCGGTGAACTATTGCGACATCTGCAACCCGTTCAGCTACGCCACCTCGATCATGGGCGATCCAGCGCAGCGCGCAGCGCATATCAAGGACGCGACCGACTTCCTCGACGGCCTCGACCACGGCCAGCTTCCCGCCGTCGCGTTCGTGAAGCCTGACAGCATCCTCGACGGCCACCCGGCAAGCTCGAAGAACGACCTGCTCGAAGGCATGATCGAGAACATCATGGACAAGCTGCTGGCACACCGGGAGCTGTTCGAGGAAACCGCGTTCTTCATCACGTTCGACGAAGGCGGCGGCTACTGGGATTCAGGCTTCTTCCAGCCGGTCGACTTCTTCGGCGACGGGCCGCGCATTCCCCTGATCGCGGTGTCGAAGTTCTCGCGCGGCGGGCGGGTGACCCACAGCTACGGCGACCACGCCTCGATCCTGAAATTCATCGAGCGCAACTGGGGGCTCGCACCGCTCACCGGGCGCAGCCGCGACAACCTGCCGAACCCGATCATGACCGCCGCCAATCCGTACGTCCCGGCCAACATGCCGGCGATCGGCGACCTGTTCGACATGTTCGACTTCGGCCGCGACCGCGATCACGACGGCGGCCGCGACCGCTGAGGGCACGGCGGACTCACCTGCCAAGGGGCGGCGCGAGCGCCGCCCTTTTTTTTGCCCACGACGCAAACGCGCATGCGCTTAAATCAGGCTTGTCCCTGGTCGATCCGGCGCATTTTGAGCGGAGCGCTCCTGACCGCGTGCCGTTAACGAAGTTTTTCCCGACCGCGGCGACGGCTCGTCAACCTTAGCGCAAGTTTTCCACCGCTCCTCACACGGATGTCAGGAAAATCCTAGGTGCCGTTGGGTCATTATGTCGACACAAGGTTGGAGCGCGGTCCGCGGATTCGGTGGCGCCGGTCAGCTCAGGCTAACCAGCCTGGTGCCGATCGGCGCACCATGCCGCTGCCCATGCAGTTGGGGGCCCGAACGGGTCGGCATCGTCATGTGGATGGAAATCGCAGGCGTGGCGGGAACGGCCGGCTGCGGCGCGCTGATCATGCTCGCTTGGCAGAACCACCGGCTGCGCCGCGAACTGCGCCGTCTCACCGAGCACATGGAAGAGGTCGCCGACCGCAACTGGGAGCTCAAGGATTCGGAAGAACGCGCGCGCGCCGTGTCGGAGGCGCAGCAGGCGCGCGACGCCGCCGAGGCGGCGAGCCGCGCCAAGTCAAAATTCCTCGCCACCGTGTCGCATGAGATCCGGACGCCGCTCAACGGCATCCTCGGCATGGCCAACCTGCTGCTCGACACCGCGCTCACGCCCGAGCAGACCAGCTACGTCAAGGCCGTGACCACGTCGGGCGATACGCTCCTGTCGCTGATCAACGAGATGCTCGACCTGTCCAAGATCGAGGCCGGGCGGCTCGAGCTCGCAGCGCGGCCGTTCGCGCTCACCGCGCTGGTCGAAGAGGTGATCGAACTGCTGGCGCCCCGGGCGCAGGACAAGGGGCTGGAGGTCGCCTCCTTCGTCGACGAGAACCTGCCCGAGCGCGTCGTGGGCGACCCGACGCGCGTACGCCAGGTGCTGCTCAACCTCGCCGGCAATGCGGTGAAATTCACCGACAAGGGCGGGCTGGCGATCATCGTCTCGCCCGGCGACGCCGGCGACGAGATCGCGTTCGCCGTGACCGACACCGGCATCGGCATCCCGGAAGAGGCGCAGGCGCGGATCTTCGGCGAGTTCGAGCAGGTCGACAATGCGTCGACGCGGCGCTTCGGCGGCACCGGCCTCGGCCTGGCGATCTGCAAGCGCATCGTCGACCGCATGGGCGGCCACGTCGGCCTGTCGAGCCGCCCCGGCGGGGGCTCGACCTTCACGGCCACGCTGCGCCTGCCGCGCTCGCCCGAAGCGGAAGGCCGGAGCTTCGAGGCGCCGGATCTCACTGGTTGCACCGTGCTGATCGCCGGGAACTCGCGCTTCGAGGTGCCGCTGGCGGCCGAGCGCCTGGCACGCTGGTCGGCGGAGATGTACATGGCGCCCGACGCGCACGCCGCCATGACGCAGCTGTCGCGGCGGCCCTGGAACGCCCTCGTGGTCGACCGGGCGCTCGGCGACGCCGAGACCCAGGCGCTGGCGCAAGCGGCGCGCGACCGCGTCGCCCGCCGCATCGTGCTGATCACGCCCGACCAGCGCGACGAGCTCGAAGACCTCAAGGCGGCGGGATTTTCCGGCTATCTGATCAAGCCGATCCGCCTGGTCTCGCTGGCCGAGCGCTTTCGCGACGGCGAGGATGCCTTCGACGACGCCCAACCGGAGCCCGCGCACCAGGGCGGGGCGGAGAAAGCGCCGCCCGGGCTGTCGATCCTGGTGGCCGAGGACAACGAGATCAACGCCCTGCTGGTCCGCACGCTGCTCGGCAAGCTCGGGCACCGCCCGATCATGGCGGCGAACGGCGCCGAGGCGCTCACCGCCTGGCTCGACTCGCGCCGGGCCGGACAACCGTTCGACCTCGTCCTGCTCGACCTGCAGATGCCGCAGGTGGACGGGCTCGAGGCGGCGCGCCGCATCCGCGCGGCGGAAGCCGGCCACGGCCGCACGCCGATCGTGGCGCTCACGGCCAACGTCTATGCCGAGGACCGCGAGGCCTGCATCCATGCCGGCATGGACGGCATGCTGATGAAGCCGCTCGACCGTGAGCAGCTCGTGGAGGCGCTCGCCCTGGTGCAGTCGGCGGCGATCGCTGCCTGACGAAGTGGTCAGCCAGAGCGTTGATGCCGCTGCCGCGGTGACGGCGGCGAGCCCGGCACTGTCTTGGAACGGCGTGCGGTTTCTCGGTTGCCCAGACCATCGACGAAAATGTCGACGAGATGCAGAACGCTGCGCTGCCAGCCGGGCTGGTCGTGCATGTAGCACATGCCCACCAGCGCGCGGAGAAGCTCTTCGGGCGTGATATCCTGGCGTATATCTCCGGCCGCGACAGCGCGATCC
>DATFWC010000414.1:0-5108 GCA_035259885.1 Xanthobacteraceae bacterium | reverse complement strand
ATCCACCGCTATCCTGGCGCCCTCGGGAGCCTGCCATGACGACCGCATCGACGACGGAGAACCGGCTGGCGCACGAGACCAGCCCCTACCTGCTGCAGCACAAGTCCAACCCGGTGGACTGGTGGCCATGGGGACCGGAGGCCCTCGCCGAGGCCAAGCGCACCGGCAAGCCCATCCTGCTTTCGGTCGGCTACGCGGCCTGCCACTGGTGCCACGTCATGGCGCACGAGAGCTTTGAGGATCCCGGCTCGGCCGCTGTGATGAATGACCTGTTCGTGAACATCAAGGTGGACCGCGAGGAGCGCCCCGACATCGACCAGATCTACATGTCGGCGCTGCATATGCTGGGCGAGCAGGGCGGCTGGCCCCTGACCATGTTCTTGACGCCGGGGGGCGAGCCGGTATGGGGCGGCACCTACTTCCCCAAGACCTCCCGCTACGGCCGGCCTTCCTTCGTCGACGTGCTGCACGAGGTGGCGCGGCTGTTCCGCGAGGAGCCGGAGAAGATCGAGCAGAACCGCAGCGCGCTGATGCAGCGCCTGGCCGAGCGGGCGCGGCCGGTCGGAAAAGTCGTCATCGGAGCGGCCGAGCTCGACACCGTTGCCCGCCGCGCCGCCAGCGCCATGGACCCGGTGCACGGCGGCCTGGCCGGCGCGCCCAAATTCCCCAACGCGACCCTGTTCGAACTGCTGTGGCGCGCCGGCCTGCGCACCGGTGACCAGCGCTACTTCGCGCTCGTGGAGATCACGCTCGACCACATCTGCGAGGGCGGCATCTATGACCACCTGGGCGGCGGCTTTGCCCGCTACTCGGTCGACGAGCGGTGGCTGGTGCCGCATTTCGAAAAGATGCTCTACGACAATGCCCAGCTGCTCGAGCTCCTGGCGCTTGCCTTCGTGCGCACCGGCAAGCCGCTCTACCGCCAGCGCGCCGCCGAGACCGTTGGCTGGCTCGCTCGCGAGATGACGCGCCCCGAAGGGGCGTTCTCGGCTTCGCTCGACGCCGACTCGGAAGGCCACGAGGGCAAGTTCTATGTCTGGTCGCTGGCCGAGATCGAGGCCGTGTTGGGCCCCGACGATGCTGCATTTTTTGCGGCACATTACGACGTGACGCCCGGCGGCAATTTCGAGGGCAAAAATATTCTCAATCGTCTCAAGGTCCTGCCGCGCAGCATGGATGACGAGGCTAAGCTGGCCATCCTGCGCGCCACGCTGCAGCAGGAGCGAGCCAAGCGCGTTCGTCCCGGCCTCGACGACAAGGTTCTGGCCGACTGGAACGGCTTGATGATCGCCGCTCTTGCCTATGCCGGGACGGTGTTCAGCGAGCCGAACTGGGTGGCCATGGCGGCGCGGGCGTTCGGCTTCATTGCCGACACCATGCAGCAGGGCGACGGCAACCGCCTCGGCCATTCCTGGCGCGACGGTCAACTGAAATTCCCCGGCCTGGCCTCCGATTTCGCTGCCATGATCAAGGCGGCGCTGGCCCTGCACGAGACCACCGGCGAGCAAAAATTCCTCGACCAGGCGGTGGCGTGGCAGCGTGCGCTCGATCGCCATTACGGCAATCCGGATAATGGCGGCTACTTTCTGACTGCCGACGACGCCGAGGGCCTGGTGGTGCGGCCGGCCTCCACTACGGATGACGCCACGCCCAATCCCAACGCCGTGGCGGCGCAGAACCTGCTGCGGCTCGCTGCCCTGACCGGCGACGCGCAGTGGCGCGCCGCGGCCGAAAAGCTGTTCGACGGCCTGATGCCGCTGGCCTCGGAAAGCCTGTTCGGCCATATGGCCCTGCTCAATGCGCTGGACTTCCGCCTGCGCGGCGCCGAGGTCGTGGTCACCGGCACGAGCGACGCCAGCGCGCGCCTCCTGGCCGCTGCCCTGAAGCTGCCGGTCGTGGAACGCACGGTGGTGCGCGCCCGGACGGCCGAGGCGCTGCCGCACAACCATCCGGCGCGAGAGAAAATCGCGGCCGCGCCCAGCGCCGCTTTCGTGTGCCGCGGCGAGACGTGCTCGTTGCCGGTGACGGCGCCGGACGAGCTTACGCAGGCCGTGGCGTCGCTGCGCGCGTAATTCCCGCTTCTGTAGCCGGGATGGAGCGCAGCGAAGCCGAGCGCAATCCGGGAGCAGCCTCTCCGCTAGACGAGATCGGTTGGGAAAAGTGGCGTTCGCCGCCTCAAGCCGGACGCCATAGCAAACGGCGCCGGCGCGACCGTCACGCGTTCATCGACTCGAAGAACTCGCCGTTGTTCTTGGTGTTACGCAGCTTGTCGAGCAGGAAGTCGATGGCGTCCATGGTGCCCATCGGGTTGAGGATGCGGCGCAGGATGTACATCTTCTTGAGCTGCTGCGGATCGGTGAGGAGCTCTTCCTTGCGCGTGCCGGAGCGCGTGATGTCGATCGCCGGGAAGGTGCGCTTGTCGGCGACCTTGCGATCCAGAATGATTTCCGAATTGCCGGTGCCCTTGAACTCTTCGAAGATGACCTCGTCCATGCGGCTGCCGGTATCGATCAGCGCCGTGGCGATGATGGTGAGCGAGCCGCCTTCCTCGATGTTGCGGGCGGCGCCGAAGAAGCGCTTGGGCCGCTGCAGCGCGTTGGCGTCGACGCCGCCGGTCAGCACCTTGCCGGACGACGGCACCACGGTGTTGTAGGCGCGGCCGAGGCGGGTGATCGAGTCGAGCAGGATCACCACGTCGCGGCTGTGCTCCACCAGGCGCTTCGCCTTCTCGATCACCATCTCGGCGACCTGCACGTGGCGCGACGCCGGCTCGTCGAAGGTCGAGGAGATCACCTCGCCTTTCACCGAGCGCTGCATGTCGGTGACCTCCTCCGGCCGCTCGTCGATGAGCAGCACGATGAGGTAGCACTCGGGATGGTTGGCCGTGATCGAATGGGCGATGTTCTGCAGGAGCACGGTCTTGCCGGTCCGCGGCGGCGACACGATGAGGGCGCGCTGGCCCTTGCCGATCGGCGACACGATGTCGATGACGCGGGCGGAGAGATCCTTCTTGGTTGGATCCTCGTATTCCATGCGCAGCCGCTCGTCGGGGTAGAGCGGCGTCAGGTTGTCGAAGTTGATCTTGTGCCGGGCCTTTTCCGGCTCTTCGAAGTTGATCGTGTTGACCTTGAGCAGCGCGAAGTAGCGTTCGCCTTCCTTGGGGCTGCGGATGTGGCCATCGATGGTGTCGCCGGTGCGCAGGCCGAAGCGGCGGATCTGCGAGGGCGACACATAGATGTCGTCGGGACCCGGCAGGTAGTTCGCTTCCGGCGAGCGCAGGAAGCCAAAGCCGTCTGACAGGACTTCGACGACGCCTTCGCCGATGATGTCAACCTCTTTGGTGGCAAGCTGCTTCAGGATGGCGAACATCAGCTCCTGCTTGCGCATGGTGCTGGCGTTCTCGACCTGGTGCTCCTCGGCAAAGGCAAGTAATTCGGTGGGGGATTTGACCTTGAGGTCCTGGAGTTTCATTTCCCGCATTGGGGGATCCTGGAAGAAAAGGCGTCGCGACAAAAAAGTCGACGCTCGAGAGGGAGGAATCGCAGGTCTTAGGTGAAAGAGCTTCGGACCCGATGTCCCGGCCGATCCTTACGGACCCGACTAAGGGATCATCTGCCTGCGTTCGGGGAGATGGCGGCAACATAGGAGAAGAGTCGTCGCGGCGCAAGAGCCTTGGCCCAACCGCCCGCCTGTTGCCCACCAGAAAATGATCTATGGTTAGAACGGCTTTACCACTGCCAGGATAACGATGGCGATCATCAGCAGGGTCGGGACCTCGTTGAGGATGCGGTAATAGCGCTGCGGCTTCTGATTTCGATCTTCGGCGAAGGCGCGCACATACGCCGCCAGCATGCCGTGGACCCCGGACAACAGCACGACGCACACCAGCTTGGCCTGCATCCATCCGGCATAGATGTGCCCGCCGGTCCATATCATCCACAGACCTGCCGCCCAGGTCACCACCATGGCTGGATTGATGATCTGGGTGAGCAGCCGTCGCTCCATGACCTTGAAGGTTTCCGACTGCTGCGAGCCCGGCTCCGCCCCGCAGTGGTACACGAACAGGCGCGGCAGATAGAGCATGCCGGCCATCCACGAGATGAACGCCATCACGTGCACCGCCAGGATCCAGCGGTACAATCTTGGCGGCCACCACAGCAGCAGGGCAGCGAACACCGCTACCATGATCGCCAGCGCGACGACCGCCCGGATGATCCTGGTCCGCGCGTCGGCGCTCATGCGCCGCCCCCACGAACCTTTGCCAGCATGCGCTCGACATGCGCGATCGGCGTCTCCGGGAGGATGCCGTGGCCGAGATTGAAGATGAACGGCTTTGCCGCGAACGCCGCCAGCACGGCGTCGATGGCGCGATCGAGCCCAGGGCCACCGGCCACCAATGCCAGCGGATCGAGATTGCCCTGCACCGGGCGGCGGCTCTGGATATTCTCCCGCGCAAAGTCCCGGTCGATCATCCAGTCGAGCCCAACGGCATCAACCGGCACGGCATCGACGTAGTGCACGAGCGAGCTCCCCGCCCCGCGCGGAAATCCGATGATTTTTGCCCCCGGCACCTGGCGCCGCACCAGCGCCGCGATGCGCACCACCGGCTCCACGCACCATCGGACAAATTCGTCCGGCGGCAGGATCCCGGCCCAGGTGTCGAAAATCTGCACGGCGTCGACACCGGCGGAAAACTGTGCGGCGAGATATTCGGCCGAGGCCGCGACGAGGATATCCACGAGCCGGCCAAAGCCGCCCGGGTCGCGATAGGCGAACAGCCGCGCCGCCTTCTGCTCGTCGCCGCCGCGCCCGGCGATCATGTAGGTCGCCACCGTCCACGGCGCACCGCAAAATCCGAGAAACGCCACCTCGGGCGGCAGCGCGCCCTTTACCCGGTCGATCGTCTCGCAGATCGGCACCAGCGCGTCGGCATCAACACGCTCGCGCAGCCGCGCCAAGCCCGTCGCGTCGCCGATCGGATCGAGCCGCGGCCCTTCACCGGTCTCGAAGCGAACGCCTTGCCCAAGCGCATGCGGGACCACGAGGATATCGGAGAACAGGATCGCCGCATCAAAACCGAAGCGCCGGATGGGCTGCAGCGTCACCTC
>DATFWC010000413.1:0-2562 GCA_035259885.1 Xanthobacteraceae bacterium | reverse complement strand
CGGAACCGCGTTGCCGCGCGATGCGCCTCAACCCACCCTACGAAGCCAATTCCCGCGTGATCCCGTACAGCGCGTTCTGCGCCTCAAAGCCGATGCCGGGGCGCTCGGGCAGCTTCAGGTACCCGCCATCGAGCACCGCGTCGTCGGCGAAGCCGCCGAAGGCGCCGAACACGCCCGGATAGGATTCGGCGCCGCCCAGCCCGAAGCCGCCGGCGATATGCAGCGACATCTGGTTGCCGCCGTGCGGGAACAGTGACGTGCGCGACCAGCCGTGGCGCTCGAGCATGGCGACCGTGCGGGCGAACTGCACGATGCCGTAGGACTGCGGCGGATCGATCTGGATGATGTCACGATCGGCCCGCAGGCCGCCGAAGCGCACCAGGTTCTCGACGTCCTGCGTGGAAAACAGATTCTCGCCGGTGGCGAGCGGCGGCGCGTAGAAGGCGGCGATCTCGGCGGTGAGACCCAGGTCGAGCGGATCGCACGGCTCCTCGAACCAGCGCAGCCCGAATGGCGCCAGCGCCTTGGCATAGCCAAGCGCGGCATCACGGCCGAACTTGCAGTTGGCATCGACCGCCAGCTCGCGGTTGCCCACCACCTCGCGCACGGCGGCGACGCGGCGCACGTCGTCGGCGAGCGGCAGGCCGCCGACCTTCATCTTCACCATGGTGTAGCCGGCGTCGAAATGCCGCCGCATCTCGTCCTGCACGTCGCGGAAGGTCTGGCCCGGCGCATACCAGCCGCCGCCAACGTAGCAGAACACTTTTTCCGCGACCTTGCCGCCGTTGTAGCGCTCGGCGAGCACGCGATGCAGCGGCTTGTCCGCGATCTTGGCGACCGCGTCCCACACGGCGACCTCGATGGTGCCGATCGGGATCGAGCGCTCGCTGTGGCCGCCCGCCTTCTCGCGCTGCATCATGCAGGCGAGGATTTTTTCCGGGTCGAAATTCTCCCCGCTCGCGTCCAGCAGCGTCCCGGGATCGGCGCGCAGGAGGCGCGGGATGAAACGCGCGCGCATCTGGGCGCCGCAGGCGTAGCGGCCGGTGGAGTTGAAGGCGAAGCCCGCGACCGGCTTACCGTCGCGGACGACGTCGGTGATCACGGCGACCACCGACGTCGTCATCTCGGAGAAGTCGAAGCTCGAATTGGCGATCTGCGAATTGATCGGGACCGCGGTCTCACGGATGTCGACGATGCGCATGGCGACAAAGCCTACAATGTCGTTGCGGCTATGCGAACCCCGGCTTCGTGGCGAAGCCGGGGTTGGATGATCGTCGGCGCGACACACCGGTCCCGATGCGAGACCTCAGTAGTATCGGTAGGGCTTCCAGCCGACGTACTTGCCTCCATAGAAGAAGCGCCGGCCGTAGAAGCCCCAGTAGGGATGATGGCGATAGTGCCAGCTCCAACCCGGATGGTAGTTGTAGCCGTACCAGCCGCTGCCGTACCAGTGGGCGCTGGCGGCGGTCGGCGTCAGGGCGGCCGCGCCGAGCGCGGCGACGGCGGCAAACGCGAGGATGGATTTTCGCAACATGCGGTTCTCCTTGTCGTGACGGATGTCCACGTGACACCCGTTCAGTGATACGGGAGACCGCCCGGCGCGTTTCGCCTACCGCGTTGGAAAGATTGGTGAGTAGCGGTTCATCGAGACGACCGAATCAGCACAAAGGGGCTGCCCCTTCGCCGCATTCCGATGACGCAGGACGGACAACAGCGGATGCAGCCTGCGCTGCTCCGCCTGTCGCCCATGGTCCGCTGTCAGATCTGGCGGATGTTGGCGGCCGTTATCACCTTTCGCCACTTGGCGATCTCGGCCTTGATGTAGGTGGCAAAGTCCTGCGACGAACCGCCTTCCGGCTCGATGCCGGCCGCCTCCATCTTCTCTCGCACGTCGGGCAGCGCGATGACGGCCCGGATCTCGCGCTCGAGCAGCGCCACGATCTCCTTGGGGGTGCCGGCCGGCACCAGGATGCCCTGCATGGTCTCCGCTTCCTGGTCCGCGACCCCGAGCTCGTCCAGCGTCGGAACGTCGGGCAGCGCCGCAGCGCGCTTCTTCGACGTGACGGCGAGCGCACGCAGCTTGCCGGCGCGAATGAGCTCGGTGGCGGGCGGGATCGCCTGGAACGAGATCGGCGTGTGGCCGGCAACGACCGACTGGATGGCCGGCGCGCCGCCCTGGAACGGCACCACCACCAGATCGTCGAGTTTGAAGGTCTGCTTGAACAGCTCGATCGACAGCGACGGCGTCGTGCCGAGGCCGGGCGACGCGATGGTGTACTTGCCGGGATTGGTCTTGATCAGGTCCACCAGCTCCTTGACCGACTTGGCCGGAATGTCGGGATGCACCAGCAGTGCGTGCGTTGCCGCACCGGCCTTGGTGATCGGGGTGAAGTCGCGGTCCGGATCGTACGGGGCCTTGGCGTAGAGGCTGGGATTGACGACGTAGCTCGAGGACACGAACAGGATCGTGTAACCGTCAGGCGCCGCCTTGGCGGCGGCCCCCATGCCGAGATTGCCGGCGGCGCCGCTCTGGTTCTCGATGACGAACTGCTGCCCGAGCTT
>DATFWC010000412.1:0-2938 GCA_035259885.1 Xanthobacteraceae bacterium | reverse complement strand
CGCGTCGCCCTTGAGCACGCCGTGGAACAGCCGCGCAAACGGGGCGTTGGTGCGTACGATCTTGCCGGCCTTGTCGACCGTGGTGATCGCCATCGGGGCATTGTGGAAGAAGCGCACGAAGCGCACCTCGGCGGCGCGCAGCGCATCGGCGTTCTCCTCGCGCGCCCGGTTGAGCACCAGCGTGCGCGACACGCCGGGTGTGCCGTCGGCCGAAAACGCGACCTTGTGATAGAGCCGCACCGGGACGGTCTTGCCGCCACGGGTTTTGAGGTCGAGATCGAACACCTCGGTCTTGACCTCGCCCGGCGCGGCGGACAGCGAGGTCAGCAGGGCTGCGCCGTCACCGGCGACGATCTCGTTGACCGTGAGCCCGCCCGAGCCGACCTCCGCCAGGTCGTGGTCGAGCCACCCGGCCAGGGTAGCATTGACATAGGTGACCTTGCCGGCGGCATCGATGGAGAAGAAGCCGGCCGGCGCATGGTCGAGGTAGTCGATCGCGTGCTGCAGCTCCTGGAACACGTTTTCCTGGCGTTCGCGGTCGCGGGTGACGTCGGCCAGAGTCCAGACCGTGCAGCGCGCCTCGCGGCCACTGGTGCCGAGCGGCCGCACGCGCAGGCGCAGCCAGCGCGCCGGTGCGCCGCGCAGGCCCGGCACCCGCACCTCCTCCTGCAGCCGGCGGCTTTCGCGCGCCGCCTTGGCCAGCCGGTAGACCGCCTCGGAGACGTCGGGATCGCCCACGAACACCCGCTCGACCGGCCGCACGTCGTTGGCGTCCACCGCATTGACCAGGTTGAGGTATGTGGCGTTGGCATAGACCACGCGGCCGGCCGGATCGGTCACCACCAGCCCGTCATTGGCGGTGTCGGTGACCGCCTTGATCAGCGGGTTCACCTCCTTGCCGGGCATGCGCAGGATGCCGGCCGCGATGGCGAACAGGGAGAACACGCCTATGACGGCGAGAACGGCGAGCAGGCCGATGATGTAGGGCTCCGCACGGGTGCGGCCGATGAACAGGAGGGCCACGGCGGCGCCCACCAGCACGATTGCGACCAGCAGGACCATGCCGATGCTGCCGCCGCGCTGACTGCGGTCGACCGCCTCCCGGGGAACCTCGCTCAGGTCCTGCGTCGCCATACCGGCCCTGGTGTCCAGCCTGCTTGCGCTTTACGCCGACCGAATCGTCCCTCTTGGTGCCTGAGAGACCAATTGAACGCAAGTGGCGCAAGCCCTGATGTCACGGAGAAATTCATGCGCGCCCCATGCCGCGGCGCAGCCGCATCACGTAGCCGATGACCTCGGCCACCGCCTTGTAGTGGTCGGGCGCGATCTCGCGGTCGATCTCCACGGTGGCGTGCAGCGCGCGCGCCAGCGGCGGGTTCTCGACCACCGGAATGTGGTGCTCGGCCGCCACTTCCCGGATCTTGAGCGCGATGTTGTCGACCCCCTTGGCCACGCACACCGGCGCGTTCATGCCGCGTTCGTATTGCAGCGCCACGGCGTAGTGGGTCGGGTTGGTGATGACCACCGAGGCCTTGGGAACCGCCGCCATCATGCGCTTGCGCGTGCGCTCCTGGCGGATCTGGCGGATTCTCGCCTTGATGTGGGGATCGCCTTCGCTGTGCTTGAACTCCTCTTTCATCTCGCGCAGCGACATTTTCTGCCGGTTGTACCAGGTGCGGTACTGGAACAGGTAATCGAGCGCGGCCATCACGGCGAGCACGGCGACCACCGAGCCGACGAGCTTCAACGTCAAGCTCTTGGTGAGATCCAGGAGTGCCGCCACGTCCATCACCACCAGGGCGTCGAGCCGATGCCGCTCCGGCCATAGCACCCACAGCATGAGCGCGCCGATCAGCGCCAGCTTGACCAGGCCCTTGGCGAAATTGACCACCGCGATCTTGGAAAACAGCCGCTTGGCGCCGGCGATCGGGGAAATTTTCGACAGCTTCGGCTTGAGCTGCTCGGCCGACCACACCAGCCGGTGCTGGATCATGTTGCCGCCGACCGCCGCCAACGCCAGCAGCAGGATCGGAATCGCGGTTGCGGCCAGGACCTCGACCTCGAGCTTCTGCAGCAGGTTGATCAGGCCGCCCTGGTCAATGGGCACGCGGTGCGCATTGGCCATGAGGCCGCGGAACGTGGCGGTCAGCCCGGAGGCGAGCGAGCCGGAAAACCCGACCAGGACAAGGGCCGCGCCGGCAATAACGAACCAGGTGTTGACCTCCTGGCTCTTGGCCACGTCGCCGCGCTGAAGCGCATCCTCGAGCCGTTTGAGCGTCGGATCTTCTGTTTTGTCGGATTCGTCGTGTTCCTCGGCCATGGGCGGCGTCCATCCCTACGCGTTCGGCGCGAGCTGGTGCAGCACGCCTTCGAGATAGCCGAGGAAGGTGCCCATCATGGCGCCGATCACCAGGATGAGGGCGATGAAGCCGGCCAGGATCGCCAGCGGCATGCCGACGAAGAACACCTGCATCTGCGGCATCAGCCGCGCCAGCACGCCGAGGCCGACGTTGAACAGGAGCCCGAACACCAGGAACGGGCCGGAGAGCTGAACGCCAATGCGGAAGGCAGCCGCGGTCGAGCGCGTCACCAGCGCGGCGACGTCGCCGGCCAGCGGGATCTCGCCGGGACGAAACAGGGAATAGCTGTCGTGCAGCGCGGCGATCACGTAGTGATGCAGGTCGGTGGTGAAAATGAGCGTGATGCCGAGGATGGTGAGAAAGTTGCCGAGGATCACGCCCTGCTGACCCTGCGTCGGGTCGACCGCGGTGACGAAGCCCAGGCCGAGCTGCTGGGCGATGATCGAGCCGGCCACCTGCAGCGCCGAGATGGTCAGGCGCGCCGCCAGGCCGAGCACGAGGCCGACGAACAGCTCCTGGCCGAGCAGCATCAGCATCGGCGTGAACGACCTCAGATCGATCGTGAAGGCCGACCGGTG
>DATFWC010000411.1:0-20479 GCA_035259885.1 Xanthobacteraceae bacterium | reverse complement strand
CCTCTTCAAGCTGGAAGACGCCAAAATGGCACCGGAGGATGCAGGGCAGCCCGGCAACCCGCCATCGGTCAGCCTGCTCTCGCACGGCTATCAATACCTGACCGAGCAGCGCTACGACCAGATGGAGCCAGCGCTCGAAATCATCCGCCGCGACGTGCTCGCGCTGGGGCTGCCCTTGCGCTCGGTCGAGGTCGAGTTTGGGCCGAGCCAGTGCGAATTCACCTTCCAGCCGACAAAAGGACTGGCGCCCGCCGACAACATGGTGCTGTTCCGCTCTGCCGTGAAGCAGATCGCGCGGCGGCACGGCTATCACGCCACCTTCATGTGCCGGCCGAAGCTGCCGAATGTGTTCGCCAGCGGCTGGCACCTGCACCAGTCGCTGGTATCGCGCGCGACCGGCGAGAACGCGTTCATGGCCAAGGACAAGGGCGAGGCGCTCAGCGAATTCGGCAAGCATTATCTCGCCGGTCTTTTGGAGCACGCCCGCGCTTCCACCGTGTTCACCACACCGACCATCAACGGCTACAAGCGCTACCGCTCCTATTCGCTGGCGCCGGACCGCGCGATCTGGGGCCGCGACAACCGCGGCGTCATGGTGCGTGTGCTCGGCGCGGCCGGCGATCCGGCGAGCCACCTGGAAAACCGCGTCGGCGAGCCGGCGGCCAATCCGTACCTCTACATGGCATCACAGATTGTCGCCGGCCTCGACGGCATGGCGTGCAAGCTCGATCCCGGCCCTTCGGTCGACACGCCGTACGAAGCCGCGGCGGAACTGCTGCCAAAATCGCTCGGGCAGGCGCTCGACGCGTTGCGCACGAGCGCCTGCTTCCGTCAGGGCTTTGGCGACGCCTTCGTCGATTACTACCTCGCCATCAAGGATGCCGAGATCGCGCGCTTCGAATCCGAAGTGACCGACTGGGAACAGCGCGAATATTTCGATCTGTTCTGAAATCCGAGTGCGACCAATGCACCGGCCGGGTCATGGCCGGGCTTGTCCCGGCCATCCCGCTCCATCGGGCACGGCCTTGCCTCCGTAAGCGAGATGCCCGGCACAAGAGCCTACCCCGGGCTTGATCCAGGGCGGGCATGACGAGTCACAGTGAGCGGAAATGCGTTCGCCGCCCTCAGACGTCCACGCTTGCGGCCAGCGCATTTTCCTGGATGAACTCGCGGCGCGGCTCGACGATGTCGCCCATGAGCTTTGTGAACAGGTCGTCGGCCTCGTCGACCTCCTTCACCTTCACCTGCAGCAGCGAGCGGGCCTCGACGTCGAGCGTGGTCTCCCACAGCTGGTCGGGGTTCATCTCGCCCAGGCCCTTGTAGCGCTGCAGCGTGATGCCCTTGCGCGCGGCCGCCAGGATCGCCTCGAACAAGCCGACCGGCCCGTGGATTGGGGTTTCCTCGCCCTTGCGGCGCAGCGACCCGAGCCGCTTGTAGACGGCCTGCAGCGACGGCGCATGCTCGTCGAGCTTGCGGGCATCCGCCGAGTTCAGTAGCGCCTGGTCGATGATCGCGACCTCCTTGACGCCGCGCACGATACGCTCGAAGCGAAAACCCTCGCCTTCCGAAAAATGTCCCTCCCAGCCGCGCTCGATCTCTTCTGCCAGCGCATTGAGCCGCACCGCGATATAGCTCGCGGCCTGCTCCGCCTTTTCCGGGTCGCCGAAAATGGGGGAATGCAGGACGCCGGCGATGGCGGCCTGCTCGACGACCTGACGATTGTAGCGGCTGTGCAGGCCGGCCAGCACGTTGCGGATCATGCGTGCCTCTTCGACCAGCGTGCGCAGATCGGCGCCGGCCCGCTCCTCGCCGGAATAGAGGCGGAACACCGATTCCTCCAGTCCCGACTGGATCAGTGAATCTTCCAGCGCGCGCTCATCCTTCAGGTAGTGCTCGGATTTTCCGCGCGAGATTTTGTACAGCGGCGGCTGCGCGATGTAGATGTGGCCGCGCTCGATCAGGTCGCGCATCTGGCGGAAGAAGAACGTGAGGAGCAGCGTGCGGATATGCGCGCCGTCGACGTCGGCGTCCGTCATGATGATGATCTTGTGGTAGCGCAGCTTGTCGGCCGAGAACTCGTCGCTGATGCCAGTGCCGAGCGCCGTGATGAGCGTGCCGATCTCCTGGCTCGACAGCATCTTCTCCATGCGTGCGCGCTCGACATTGAGGATTTTTCCGCGCAGCGGCAGCACCGCCTGGAACTCGCGGTTGCGTCCCTGTTTGGCCGACCCGCCGGCGGAATCGCCCTCGACGATGAACAGCTCCGACTTGGCCGGGTCGCGCTCCTGGCAGTCGGCGAGCTTTCCCGGCAGCGATGAGACGTCGAATGCGCCCTTGCGGCGGGTAAGCTCGCGCGCCTTGCGGGCCGCCTCGCGCGCGGCGGCCGCCTCCACCACCTTGCTGACGATCGCCTTGGCCTCGCCCGGATGCTCCTCGAACCAGGCATGCAGGGCGTCGTTCATGCCGCCCTCGACCACCGGCCGCACCTCCGAGGAGACCAGCTTGTCCTTGGTCTGCGACGAGAATTTCGGGTCCGGCACCTTGACCGACAGCACCGCGGTCAGGCCCTCGCGGCAGTCGTCGCCGGTGAGCGCGATCTTCTCCCGCTTGGCCATGGTGTCGGCGTAACCGGTGACCTGGCGCGTGAGCGCGCCGCGGAAACCCGCCAGGTGCGTGCCGCCGTCGCGCTGCGGGATGTTGTTGGTGAAGCAGAGCACCGTCTCGTGGTAGCCGTCGTTCCACCACAGCGCGGCCTCGATTCCGATGTTGTCGCGCTCGGTCTTGACCACGATGGGAGCCGGAACCAGCGGCGTCTTGTTGCGGTCGAGATATTTGACGAAGGCCTCGACGCCGCCTTCGTAGCGCATCTCCTCGCGCTTCTCGACGGCGTGGCGCTGGTCGCTCAGCACGATGCGGATGCCCGAGTTGAGGAACGCGAGCTCGCGCAGGCGGTGCTCCAGCGTGGCGAAGTCGAACTCCGTCATGGTGAACGTCTTGGGGCTGGGCAGAAACGTCACCTCGGTGCCGGTCTTGTTCTTGGCCGCACCGGTGACGGCGAGCGGCGCCACCGCCTCGCCGTCGCGGAACTCCATGGCGTGCTCCTTGCCGTCGCGCCAGATGGTCAGCTTGAGCCAGCTCGACAGCGCATTGACCACCGACACGCCGACGCCGTGCAGGCCGCCGGAGACCTTGTAGGAGTTCTGATCGAATTTTCCGCCGGCGTGCAGCTGGGTCATGATGACCTCGGCGGCCGATACGCCTTCGCCGGGATGGATGTCGGTCGGGATGCCGCGGCCGTCGTCGCGCACCGTGCACGAGCCGTCCGGATTGAGCGTGACCGTCACTTCCTTGGCGAAGCCGGCGAGCGCCTCGTCGATCGCGTTGTCGACAACCTCGTAGACCATGTGATGCAGACCGGAACCATCGTCGGTATCGCCGATATACATGCCGGGGCGCTTGCGCACCGCGTCGAGGCCCTTGAGGACCTTGATCGAGTCGGCGCCGTAGTCGGAAGGAGCGGGTTGCTTGGATTTTTGGCGTGCGGCTTCGGCCATTCAGGGACCTTGCGAATCAGTTCGGAAAAGGGAGGCTATTTGTGACTGTGATGTCGCATGAAAAATGGGGTTCGTACAGCCCAAAGTGAAGGGGTATAAGTCATTATTATTACTAGTATTTTTTGGGTCGCTCGGCGGCCCAAAATGGGCTCCCGGAAGGGCGCGGAAAATGTCGCCGCTAGCGGGCCCGCCAGGGCCACGCCGCGGCCCGGCCGGAAGGCTTTCCGGTACCGTCCGGGCCGGCGCTGTTCGGCTTGAGCAGGAACTCGCACGGCGGCTCGTAGGGCGGGATCGGCTGCGCCAGCGCGTCCAGCACGGCCGCCCAGAATTCGATCCGCTCGAAGTCCTCGCCGAGATCTTTCGTCGCCCGCGCGAGCTTGCGCCGGATGCGCTCGCGCACGAGCTCGTTCGCCGCCATGGGTCATTGCTCCTGACGACACGCGCGGCCCCGCATCGCACGCTCACCACAAGTACAAGCCCGGCATTTCGCCTTGGTTCCGCGGCGCAGGGCAGCCAATCGCATCCGGCGGAACCTCCCCGTCCGCCATCGGTTAACCCGACGGATGGCGGAGATCGCGCCGACGGCGCTCCGCCTTGCCCTCATGCCCGGAGACAGCGATGAGCCGCGCGCACGACGTCGCGGACGCGCGCGCTGGCGCGTCCCCTTTCAGCCGGAGATATTTCTTGACCCTGACGGCCTCTTCCGCCGTGGCGCCCCTGGTGGCGCGATCCGGCGACGCGGCGCCGGCTTCGCTGCAAGAACTGCCAGCCGATGTCCGCGCGCCGGCTAACCTGACCTTGACCATCAACGGCACTGACCAACGCCTCGCCCTCGACCTTCGCACCACGCTGCTCGATGCGGCGCGCGAGCATCTTGGCCTGACCGGAGCCAAGAAAGGCTGCGACCACGGCCAGTGCGGAGCCTGCACCATGCTGGTGGATGGCCGCCGCGTGCTGTCGTGTCTCACCCTGGCGGCCAGCGTCGCGGGCCGCGCCGTCACCACGATCGAGGGTCTGGCCAAGGCTGACGGGGTCCTGCATCCCATGCAGCAGGCTTTCATCGATCACGACGCCTTCCAGTGCGGCTATTGCACGCCCGGGCAGATCATGTCGGCGATCGCTTGCGTGCACGAAGGCCATGCGGCGAGCGACGCCGCTATCCGCGAATACATGAGCGGCAATCTCTGCCGCTGCGCCGCCTATCCGAACATCGTGGCGGCCATCAAGCAGGCCAGGACGACCATGCGCACCGCGTTGGGGGACTAGCCATGCGGCCCTTCACCTACACCCGTGTTGACACGCCGGGCGCCGCCATAGCGGCCTTCGCCGATGCGCCTGCGGCCGATGCCGCCAATAGCCCGGTGCAATATCTCGCCGGCGGCACAACGCTGGTCGATCTCATGAAGCTCGACGTGATGCGGCCGGAGCGGCTCGTTGACATCAATGGCCTCGAGCAGACGGAATTCGGCCGCGTCGAGGCCGACCCGCAGGGCCTCTGGCTCGGCGCCATGGCGCGCATGGCGGACGTGGCGGCGCATAAGGCGGTCAGGCGCGACTATCCGGTGATTGCGCAGTCGCTCGAGCTCGCCGCCAGCCAGCAGATACGCAACATGGCGGCGCTCGCCGGCAATGTGCTGCAGCGGACGCGCTGTCCCTATTTCCGCGATACGTCCTATCCGGACTGCAACAAGCGCAATCCCGGTTCGGGCTGCGCCGCGCTAAACGGCTACAACCGCAGCCATGCCGTGCTCGGGGTGAGCGAGAACTGCATCGCCACGTATCCGGGTGATTTCGCCCAGGCGCTGATTGCGCTCGACGCGGCCATCGAGATCCTGGGCCCGAACGGCCGCCGCACGCTGCCGTTCTCCGCCTTGCACCGGCCGCCGGGCGAGACACCCGAAATCGAGACCGAGCTGCAGCCGGGCGACATGATCGCGGCGTTCGTCGTGCCCGCCGCGCCATGGGCGCGCCGCTCGCTCTACCTGAAAATCCGTGACCGCCAGTCGTACGAGTTCGCCCTGGCGTCGGCGGCGGTCGCGCTCGATCTCGAGGACAGCCCGGGCGGCAGGACTGTGCGGGATGTGCGGATTGCCCTGGGCGGGGTCGCCGCCGTGCCGTGGCGCGCCAAGAGCGCCGAGGCGGCGCTCAGGAGCAGGGTGCTCGACGACGCCAGCGTGGCGGCGGCAGGAGAGGCGGCTTTCGCACAGGCGCAGACGCGCAAGCACAACGCGTTCAAGGTCGCGCTCGGACAGCGCACGCTGGCGCGTGCCCTGCACGAAGCCGCCGCGATGGAGATTTTGCCATGACGGTTGCAGCGCCCGAACCCAAGGCCAATATGGGGCAGCCCGTTCCGCGCTATGAAGCCCGGCTGAAAGTGACCGGCGAGGCGCGTTTCGGCGCCGACGTGCCGCTCAACAACCCGGCCTATGCGTTTCTGGTCACCAGCGCCATCGCCAAGGGCCGGATTGCCGGGCTCGACCTCGGCGAGGCGCGGGCCGTTCCCGGCGTGCTCGGTATCCTGACGCAGGACGACGCGGCCGAGCTCAAGCAGATCAAGTTCAGTGCCGGCGGCGGCGGCGCGTCCACCTCCATCCAGAAACTCGGGCCGGAGATTTTCCATGACGGCCAGATCATCGCCATGGTGCTGGCGGACAGTTTTGAGGCGGCGCGCGAGGCGGCCTACCGGGTGCGCGTGAGCTATGCGGCCGAGGCGCCGACCGCCACCTTCGGCTCGCCTGGCACGACCGAGGACGACGCCACCAAGGTCTCGGAGCGGCACAGGGAGGTCCCACAGGCGGGCGATGCCGAGGTGGCACTGGCTGCCGCGGAGGTCCTGGTCGATGCCGAATACGGGACGCCGACGCAGCATCACAATCCACTCGAGCTGTTCTGCACCACCTGTGTCTGGTCCGACGGCCAGCTAACGATCTACGAGCCGAGCCAGTTCGTGTACGGACTTAAGAACGCGGTCGCGCAGAAGCTTGACATCGCGCCCGACAAGGTGCGCGTGGTGAGTCCCTATGTGGGCGGCGCCTTTGGCTCGCGCGGCCAGATGACGCCGCGCACCGCGCTGGTGGCGCTGGCCGCCCGCAAGCTCAATCGGCCGGTCAAGCTGGTGCCGACGCGCGACCAGGGTTTTACCATCGCGACCTATCGCGCCGAGACGCGGCATCGCGTGCGCCTGGGCGCGCGGCGCGACGGCAAGCTCGTCGGCTACAGCCACGACGGCTTTGAGGTGAGCTCACGGCCTGACCCTTACGTCGTCGCCGGTGTCAACGAGAGCGCCCACCTCTACGCCTTCGGCACCGTGAAATCGCACGTCACCATCGTGCACGCCGACCGCAACACGCCGGGGTTCATGCGCTCGCCGCCGGTCGTCCCATACATCTATGCGCTGGAGACTGCCATGGACGAGCTGGCCGTGAAGCTCGGAATGGACCCGGTCGAACTGCGCCGTATCAACGACACCGCGACCGATCCGATCAGGGGCAAGCCCTATTCCAGCCGCTCGCTGATGCAGTGTTACGACGAAGCGGCGCGTGCCTTCGGCTGGTCGCGGCGCAATCCGGAGGTCGGCGCAATGCGCGATGGCGATTGGCTGATCGGCTGGGGTTGCGCCACCGCCGTCTATCCGACCCATGTCGGGACCGCGACCGCCCGGGTGCGGCTCTTGGCCGATGGCGAGGTGCGAGTACAGACCGCCGCGCACGAGATCGGCAACGGAGTCTATACGGTCCTGGCGCAGATGGCGTCCGAACGTCTCGGCGTGCCGCTCGAGTCGGTGCAGGTCGACGTGGGCGACAGCAACCTACCGCCGGCGCCCGTGGCCGGCGGCTCTAACACCACGGCGAGCACTTGCTCGGCGGTGCTCAAGGCCTGCGACGCCATTCGCGAAAAGCTGCTGCGCGCGGCCTCCACCGCCAACGACAGCCCGCTGTCCGGCCGTCCGACTTCGGATTTGCGGCTGACCGACGGGCGCGCTGTCGCCAGCGACGGCGCCCAGGAGAAGCTCGCAGATCTGATGAAGCGCCTTGGTGTCGGCGCCATCGAGGAATATGCCGAATTCGTGCCGCCGGGCATCAAGCCAGAAGCGATCCGGAGCCTGTACGAGGGCAGGGGCGCGCTGACCGGCGGTCCTGCCGGCGACAAGATGATGTATGCGCTCGGCGCCGAGTTCGTTGAGCTGCGCATCCACGCCGCGACGCGCGAGATCCGTGTGCCGCGCATGGTCGGAGCCTTTGCGGCCGGCCGCATCATGAATCCGCGCACGACGCGCAGCCAGTACCTGGGCGGGATGATTTGGGGTATCGGCTCGGCGCTGCACGAGGCAACGGAGATCGATGCCGTGCGCGCCCGCTACGTCAACGACAATTTCGCCGACTACCTCATCCCGGTGAATGCCGACATCGGCGACGTGGAGATTATCCTGGTGCCGGAGGAGGACGAGCACGTCAATCCTGCCGGCGTGAAGGGGCTGGGCGAACTCGCCAACGTCGGCACCGCCGCCGCCGTCTCCAATGCGATCTACCACGCCACCGGCAGGCGGATCCGGCAGTTGCCAATCCGCATCGAGGATCTGCTGTAATGCGAATGGCGGGCGGACGATCGCCTCTGGACGCCTTCGCTATTCGGGCCTCACCGCATCCAGGGCTTCGCGCAGCCGCTTGGCGAGCTCGGTCTTGCGGTAGGGCTTGTTGACGACTACGGCGCCTTCCGGCAGGCGCCCGCGCTCGGCCAGCGTTTCCAGAGCGTACCCAGAGGTCAGCACCACTTTCAGCCCGGGCCGGATCTGCCGCGCCCGCTCGGCCAGTTCCCAGCCGTTGATGCCGCCGGGCATCACCACGTCGGTGAACAGAACGTCGACCTGGGGGCCTTCGCTCAGCTTCTGCAGCGCCTCGTGCCCGTCGACCGCCGCAGTCACCCGATAGCCGAGGTTGGTGAGGCAGGTGACGGCATAGGAGCGCACGAACGGATCGTCCTCGGCGACGAGGACGGCTTCGCGCCCAGTCGCGGTCTGCGCCTGCGTCGGCACCAGGCTCGGCGCCTGCGCGGTCGCCATGGCGATGGCCGGCAGATAGATGCGCACGGTCGTGCCAAGGCCGGGCTCGCTGTAGATCGCCACGTGGCCGTTCGACTGCTTGACGAAGCCATATACCATGCTCAGGCCGAGCCCGCTGCCCTTTCCCACCTCCTTGGTGGTGAAGAACGGCTCGAACGCGTGCTCGAGCACCTCCTTGGGCATGCCGTATCCGTCGTCCGTGACGGCCACCATGACATACTGGCCCGGGCTCACTTCCGGATGCAGATCGCGATAGCGTTCATCGAGCGGCACGTTGCCGGTGGCGATGCTGAGGGTGCCGCCGTTCGGCATGGCATCGCGCGCATTGATGGCGAGATTGAGCAGCGCGTTCTCCAGCTGCCCGGGATCCGCATAGGCGGTCCACAGATCGGGCTCGATCGTCGTCCGGATGGTGATCGTCTCGGTGAGCATGCGCCGCAGCAGCTTCTCCATGTTGGCGACCAGCGCGTTGCAGTCGATCTCGGCCGGCTGCAGCGTCTGCCGCCGGCTGAAGGCGAGCAGGCGCTGGGTCAGCTCGGCGCCGCGCTCGCCGGCCTGGACGATGGCCTCGGCGAGCGCCTGCAGGTCGGGGCGCGCCTTAAGCATCTCGCTCAGCGCATCGGCATTGCCGACCACCACGGTCAGGAGATTGTTGAAGTCGTGCGCGATGCCGCCCGACAGCTGCCCGACCGTCTCCATCTTCTGCGCCTGCACCAGCTGCGCCTCGGTCTGCTTGCGTTCGGTGACGTCGTGCAGAATCCCGACGCAGATCGTTTCTCCGTCCTGCTGCGCCTCGCCCATCGACACTTCCATGGGAAAGGTTGTGCCGTCCTTGCGCCGGCCGAGGACCTGGCGGCCGGCGCCGATCTTGTGCTCGCCGCAACGAAAATGCGTGAAATGGCCGGCGTGATCCGGCCCGTCGGGCACCAGCATCTTGACGTTTTGTCCGATCGCCTCGTCGGCCGGGTAGCCGAACAGCCGCTCGCACGCCGGGTTGAACATGCGGATGCTGCCCTGCGCGTCGATCAGGATCACGCCGTCGACGGCGGTGTCGACGACGGCCTTGAAGCGCGCGGCACTGTCGCGGATCTCCTGCTCGGCGCGTTTCTGCTGGGTGAGATCGCGCATGATACCGACGAAGATCGAGTCGCCGCCCTGAACGGCTTCGCCAACCGACAGGCCCATGGGAAAGGTCGAGCCGTCCTTGCGCTGTCCCATCACCTCGCGGCTGGTACCGATGATGTTGTGCTCGCCGGTGACGAGATAGTTCCCGAGATAGCCGTCATGCTGGTCGCGATGCGGCGACGGCATCAGCATCTTGACGTTCTGTCCGATCACCTCGTCGGCGCCGTAGCCGAACAGTTTTTGGCAGGCCGGGTTGAACAGGTGCACGATGCCCTGCGCATCGGTCACGATCACCCCGTCCACCGCCGTGTCGACCACCGCCTTGATGCTGGCCAGCGCCTCGGTGATCACGCGGGCGGCGTGTTCGCGCTCGGTCAGGTCGTGGATGGTGCCGACGAAGATGGTTTCTCCGGCGTGCGTGGCGGCGCCAATCGCTAGTTCCATGGCGAAGGTCGTACCGTCCTTGCGCTGGCCCGCGGCCCTGCGCCGCGTTCCGGTAATCTTCTTTTCACCGGTGCGGCGGTAGTCCGCCAGGTGCGTCTCGTACTCCTCGCGATAGGGCGACGGCATCAGCATGCTGAAGTGCCGTCCGATTACCTCCTCGGCGCGGTAGCCGAACAGCTTCTCGCAGGCCGGATTGAACATCTGCACGCGGCCCTCGAGGTCGATCAGGATCACCCCATCGACCACCGTCTCGACTACGGCGCGCAGGCGCGATTCATCGCCGTGCGGCATCAGCCACGCTCCTCTGGAATCCAACGTGCTGGCAGAGTGTCCGGGCTCATGAATCGATTGCGCATATAGCGAGTCAATGTGAAAAATGAAAGTTCGACTTGTGTCGCGCACATGGTGCAACCACATCTGCGGCCGGCCTGGGGTCTCATGTTCGACCCGCGCGCGCCACCTTTCCGCCCAGCACCTCGAACGTCTCGGCGCGCCCGGCAATGTCCGCGAAGGCAGCCGGGTCGGCACCCGTCATCCACACCTGGGCGCCGAGCGACGCCAGCGCCTCATAGAGCGCACCCCGGCGCACCGGATCGAGGTGTGCCACCACCTCGTCGAGCAGCAGGATCGGGGCAGATCCCGTCATCTCAGCGATCAGGC
Organism: Xanthobacteraceae bacterium; assembly: GCA_035259885.1. Classification (GTDB taxonomy): domain Bacteria; phylum Pseudomonadota; class Alphaproteobacteria; order Rhizobiales; family Xanthobacteraceae; genus DATFWC01. The sequence continues at coordinate 9,637 of DATFWC010000411.1, read as the reverse complement.
CGGCGTGCGCCAGGATCAGCCCGATCAGAAGGGCCTTCTGCTCGCCGGTCGAGGCCGCGGCGGCGGCGATGCCCTTGGGGCCGTGCATGACCTCGACGTCGGTGAGGTGCGGGCCCGCGAGCGTGCGCCCGGCCGCCGCGTCGCGCGGCCGCTCCTCCCTGAGAACCGCACGGTAGCGGTCTTCGGCCTCGACGGCTGGATGGTCGAGCAGCATCGTCTCGAGCCAGCCGTCGAGCGCGATCTCGGCCCACGGGAACGGCGAGGCGGGATCGCGCCGCGTCTCGAGCGCGGCTTGCAGCCGCTGCACGGTTTCGGCGCGGCCGGCCGCGACCGCTACCGCCAGCTCGGCGGTCTCGTGCTCGACGGCATCGAGCCAGTGAGGATCGGGGCGAAGGTCTTCGAGCAGGCGGTTGCGCGAGCGCAGCGCCCGCTCCAGCGCATTGACGCGGCTGCCGTGCTCGGCGTCGACCGTGAGCACCAGGCGGTCGAGAAAGCGCCGGCGCTCCGAGGCCGGGCCGGAGAACAGCGGATCCATCTGTGGCGTCAGCCACACGACGCGGAGATGATCCGCAAAGGCGGCCGCCGAGGGAACCGGCTCGCGATCAATCCGGCATTTGCGCGACAGCGCCTCGTCGCCGTTGCGCGCCTCGATCCCGGTGCCCAGCGTGGCAAGGCCGAGCGCGCCCTCGACCTCGGCCGCGACCGCCCACGATCCGTCGCCCTCGCTGAACGCGACCTCGTCGAGCGTGGCGCGCCGCAGGCCGCGCCCCGGAGTCAGAAAGGAGATCGCTTCGATCAGGTTGGTCTTGCCGGCGCCGTTGGGGCCGGTCAGCACCACCGGTCCTGCCGCCACCTGCAGGCTGGCGGCGCGATAGCTGCGGAAGTTCGTCAGCGTGAGGCGGCAAATGCGGGAGGCGGGCATCGGATGCGAATGGCGAGTGGCGAATGGCGAATAGCGAATAGCGAATAGGGAAGGCTGCAGGCCACCCCTTGCTCACCATTCGCCGCTCGCTATTCGATATTCGCCCCTTAAACGCGCATCGGCATCAGCACATAGATGGCGCCGGCGGCGTCGCGGTCCTGGATCAGCGTGGGCGAGCCCGGATCGGCCAGCTTCAGCAGGGCACTCTCGCCCTCGATCTGGGCCGCGATGTCGAGCAGGTAGCGCGAGTTGAACCCGATATCGAGCGGATCGGCCTCGTACTCGACCTCGAGCTCCTCGGTTGCGCTGCCTGAATCCGGGTTGGTGACCGACAGCACCATGCGGCCGGCGGTGAGCGACAGTTTGACCGCCCGTCCACGCTCGCTCGAGATGGTCGAGACGCGGTCGACGGCCGCCTCGAACTCCGGCTTGTCGACGACAAGCTGCTTGTCGTTGCCGACCGGAATCACTCGGCCGTAGTCCGGGAACGTGCCGTCGATCAGCTTCGAGGTGAGCACCACGTCGCCGAGCGTGAACCGGATCTTGCTCGCCGACAGCTCGATCCCCACCTCGGCCTGCGCGTCCTCGATCAGCCGCTGCACTTCGCCGACCGCCTTGCGCGGGATGATGATGCCCGGCATGCCGGCGGCGCCGGCAGGCGCCGGCAGCTCGACCTGGGCGAGGCGATGACCGTCGGTCGCCACCGCCCGCAGCGTCATGGCGTTGCCGCTGCCGGCCGTGTGCAGATAGATGCCGTTAAGGTAGTAGCGGGTCTCCTCGGTCGAGATCGCGAACTGCGTCTTGTCGATCAGTCGCTTGAGATCGCTGGCCACCAGGCTGAAGCGATGCGTCATCTCGCCGGCGGCAAGATCGGGAAAATCGGTTTCCGGCAGGGTCTGCAGGGTGAAGCGCGCCCGGCCGGCGCGGATGGCGAGCGAGGCGCGATCGCCCAGCGCCTCCAGCACGACCTGCGAGCCGTCGGGCAGCTTGCGCACGATGTCGTAGAACATGTGCGCCGGCACCGTGGCGGCGCCGGTGGCGCCGGTTTCCGCCGCCACGCCCTCGATCACCTCGAGATCGAGGTCCGTGGCCTTCAGGCTCAGCGCCGATTTGTCCGCCCGAATCAGCACGTTGGCGAGGATCGGGATGGTGTTGCGGCGCTCGACGACGCGGTGCACGTGACCAAGCGATTTCAGCAGGGCAGCGCGCTCGACGGTGAGCTTCATGAGGGACCACGCTCGAACGATGGGACCGATCCGCGCCCGCGGGGCGCCACTCCAGGCCCGGCGCGATGCGCCGGGGCCTGAAAGTGACGCGGTGAGGCGATTTCGGCAAGGGCAGGGGCCGCCAGGGGCGGTTTTTTACCCAGGCGATTTGGAGCGGGAAAGACGGCCGGGCGGGGTCGCCCGCCGGCCGTCCTACTCCTGCAGCAGGCGCTTGAGCAGTTCGATCTCCTCGGCCAGCGTCGAGTCGCTGTCCACCAGCCCTTCGATCTTGCGCACTGCGTGCAGCACGGTGGTGTGGTCGCGCCCGCCGAAGCGCCGGCCGATCTCCGGCAGCGAGCGCAGCGTCAGCGTCTTGGCCAGGTACATGGCGATCTGGCGCGGGCGCACGACGTTGGCGGTGCGGCGCGACGACAGGAGGTCGGCGCGGCTGACGTTGTATTGGCGCGCCACGGTGCGCTGGATGTCCTCGATCTTGACCCGTTTGGGCTCCTGCGGCCGCACCAAGTCGCGCACCGCGCGCTCGGCCATGTCCATGGTCACGGGGGCGCCGTTGAGCTTGTTGTGGGCGAGCAGGCGATTGAGTGCGCCGTCGAGGTCGCGGCCGTTGTGGGTGACCGTGCGGGCAATGAAGGCGAGCACCGGCGCCGGCACGTCGAAGCCCTGATGATGCAGCCGCGCCGCGGCGACGCGCGCCTCCAGAATTTTCAGGCGCAGTTCCTCTTCGAGCGAGCCCATTTCCACCACCAGGCCGCCCGCCAGCCGCGAACGCACGCGGTCATCCAGGCTTTCGAGGTCGCCGGGTGGCCGGTCGGCGGCAATCACCACCTGCCGTCCGGCATCGATCAGGGCGTTGAGCGTGTGGCAGAACTCCGCCTGGGTCGATTTGCCCTGCAGGAACTGCAGATCGTCGATCACCAGGACGTCGATGCCGCGCAGCGATTCCTTGAAGGCGAGCGCCGTCTGCGTCTTCAGCGCCGACACGAAGCCGTACATGAATTTCTCGGCCGTGAGATAGAGCACCTTGCGCTCGCCCCCGGCATTGCCGGTCCAGGCGATGGCCTGCAGCAGGTGGGTCTTGCCCAGGCCGACGCCGGCATGGACGTAGAGCGGATTGAACATCACCGGGTCGCGACGGCGCGCCTGCGCCACCTGCTTGGCCGCCGCGTGCGCCAGCGTATTGGAGCGGCCGACCGCGAACGTATCGAAGGTGAGCCGCGGGTCGAGCGGCGAGCCGCCCAGCGCCTCGTGGGCGGTGGCGACCGGCGCCACCACGGCGCGGCCGACCGGCTCCTTGCGATGCTCGGGCAGCGGCTCGACCGGCTGCTCCGGCTTGCTTTTCGGTATCGATGCGCGCACCGGCGACCGCACGACCAGGTCGACGCGACGGACGGAAAACTGCTCGGCCTGCCAGCAGAACAGAATGCGGTCGACATAGTGCGCCTGGATCCAGCTCTTGAGGAATCGTGTCGGCACCGAGAACCGGACCGTGTCGCCGTCGACGCCCATCAGGTCCATGCTGGCGAACCAGCTCGAGAAGATGTCGTCGCCGACGATCGTGCGCAGCTGCTTTTTCACCCGTGCCCAGCGGTCCTGATCGCCACACTCGCCGTCGCGCGCCGGGACGGCCGACGGGTTGGTCTGGGTGGCGGCGCCGGGCAGCCTGACGGCGCGCTCGTGAGCTTCGTACAATTTCAACATGTAGTTGCTCCGGAGGATGCAGATCTCGTTTCCGGCGACGCGACGGCCGCCCGTGGCCGCCCGTGGCGGCCAGCCTTCGGATTGCGCAGTTGGGGAAACGACGGCGGGCTTAGGCGCCTGGGGGCGCTTGCTGCCCGCGCGACCGGGGCACGACGGAGACGGAATCAGGTCGATGCACGTCCGCACTCTGCTGCGCCGCGGCAGGCGGGACGCGAAATCCTTGCAACGAAATCGTCATGCTGCACCCTGGTCCATCGCGACCCCCCACGCGACGGGTTTCATTTCCCCTGTTTTTATAGTTTCTATGAAAGACGGGACGCGACGCCACTCAGGCGGCGGACAACTGCAAAGCTCAGGGAAAGGTTTAAACGGGATGTTGCCGTAGAACTACTTACAGAGCGGGCGTTCCATCAGCAGAAATACTAACGCATTACTTGAACACGCCGCCACAGGTCTTAGACACTACGTACAACCCCCTCCTGAAACCTCCGGTCCGCCGAAACTGGTTAACAATAACATACCATGACCGACCTGCAACGGCTTTTGCCGAGGGTCATGTACCCGACCTTCAATGAACGCCGCTATGTGATATCACGGCGCCGTGAGCACACGCGGACAAGAGACTGAATCCGTAAATGGAATCGGCCGCGCAACACGCGCCCGGCGGGTCACAATCTGGTCTTTACGGCCGGGGACGGAGAGCAAAGTGTGACACAGGAGTGACAGGGTGAAATCAAAGTCCCTCTTGTTGCATTCCATGCAAGTACTTGTTTTTGTGCGATGTTTTTTGAGCAAAACAGGCGGGTAGCCCCCAGCCGCATGATCCCGGCCAAGCCTCTGCGAGGCAGCCGTCAGGGCATTGATGGCACGTTTGCGAAGAGTCCGTGATGGTTTTGCAACAGTTCTGTGGCTATGAGGCGACAGACGTGCGGCGTCAAACTTCATCCAAAATGACAACGCGATGCTGATCTGCAACGGCCGCAATGGTGGCAGGGTGCCGTCGCGGCCAGCGGTGCGGCGGCGCTCAGGCGCCGAGCCTGTCGACCCGCTGAGTTAGACGTGAAACCTTGCGGCTGGCCATGTGCTTGTGCACCACGCCCTTCTGGGCGGCACGCATGATGATCGGCTCGGCCTGCTTGAGCGCCGCCAGCGCGGCGTCGCGGTTGCCCGCCGTGATCGCCTCCTCAACCTTGCGCACGAAGGTGCGCAGGTGCGACCGGCGCGCCTTGTTGACCTCGGTGCGGCGCGCGATCTTGCGCGCGGCTTTTTTGGCGGACTTGGTATTCGCCATCTCGGTTCCACTGCGTCACGGACGCTTCCCGTCCGGCGCCCATTCACGGTCATGAAAAGAAAGCGGCGGCGAGCCGTCTCGCCGCCGGCGCACGCTTATAGTCAGGCGGCGGAACCGCGTCAACGCGGCGGCCGGCGGAATCAGGCGACGCGCTTGGCCCGCACGCCGTCATAGCCAGCGACCGCCAGCGCCCGATCGGCGGCCGAGAATGCGGTAAGGGGCGGCATGACCCGCGCCCAGGCGGGGTCGCCATGGATGTGGCCGAGCAGCGCCTTGACGCCCGAAACCAGCGGCTTGCCGTCGAACAGGGCGCGGATCGTCACGGCGGCCGAAAGTGCGTCGGCATCGCGGTCGCGCCAGGCGCGCGCACACAGATCGGCGTTGAGGTTGGCGGTGGCTGAGATGCAGCCGGCGAACGCCCCGCTGCGCGCCTCGAGCAGGGCCGCCTCGGTCGACGGGAACACGGCGAAATCGGCCGCGACCGCCGCCGCCTCGCGCGCGTACGCCATGTTGCCGGACGAATCCTTCAGCCCGACGATCCGTTTGCCGAACGCCTGACGCAGCCGGCGGATCAGGGCGATCGGCCACGGCAGGCCGGAATTGGCCGGGAAATGGTAGAGATAGATCGGAATCGGCCGCTCGGCCGTCCCGTCGACCAGTGCCGCCACGAAATTGAACAGGCCATCGTCGGGCATGCCCTTGTAGTAGAACGGCGGCAGTACCAGGGCACCGGCAAACCCGAGATCGGCGGCATGGCGCGTCAGCACCAGCGCATCGGCGAGAGCTGCCGCGCCGGTGCCGACCATCAGCCGCTCGAGCGGCAGACCCGCCTGCGCGTAGGCGCTCATTACGGCCTTGCGCTGGTCGAGCGAGAACGATGTCGCTTCCCCCGTGGTGCCAAGCACGTTGAGCCCGTCGCAGCCATTGTCGAGAAGGTGGCGCGCAAGCTTGACCGAGCGCGCCGCATCCGGTCCGCCCTTGTCGTCGACCGCGGTCGCGATCGCCGCAATGACACCGGACAGGGAAGATTCTCTTGCCATCGCGTTCTCCCGGGGCGGCGTCTCAGCCGCCGACATTGAAGGCGGCCAGCGCCGCCATGTTGACGAGGTCGGAATCCTTGGCCGACAAGTTGACGATCTGCACTGGCTTGTCGAGGCCGACCAGCAGCGGTCCAATCACGGTGGCGCCGCCCAGTTCCTGCAGCAGCTTGGTGGAGATCGATGCCGAATGGAATGCCGGCATGATGAGCACGTTGGCCGGACCCGACAGGCGGCAGAACGGGTAGGCCGCCATGAGGTCGGGATTGAGCGCCACATCGGCCGACATTTCGCCGTCGTATTCGAAGTCGACGCGGCGCTGGTCGAGCAGGCGCACCGCGCCCTGCACGTGGGCGGTGCGCTCACCCGGCGGATGGCCGAAGGTCGAGAAGGCGAGCAGCGCCAGGCGCGGCTCGTAGCCGAGGCGGCGCGCGACGCCGGCCGCCTCGATGGCGATTTCGGCCAGCACCTCGGCGCTCGGCATCTCGGTGACGGCGGTGTCGGCGACCAGCACGGTGCGCCCGCGCGCGAGCACCAGCGAGACGCCGATCAGGCGGTGGCCCGGCTTTGTGTCGATGCAATGCGTGACCTCGCCCAGCGCAAGGGAGAAATTGCGCGTCACACCGGTCACCATGGCGTCGACGTCACCCAGCGCCACCATGCAGGCGGCGAAATGGTTGCGATCCTGGTTGACCAGGCGCTGGCAGTCGCGGATGAGGTAGCCCTGGCGCTGCAGCCGTTCGTACAGGTAGGCGGCATAGTCCGGATTGCGTCGCGACAGCCGCGCGTTGATGATCTCGATGCCTTGTCCGAGCTCGACGCCGAGATTTTTCGCGGTCTCGCGCACGCGCTCCTCGCGTCCGACCAGGAAGGCGGTGCCGAGGCCCTGCTGCATGAAGCTCGCGGCCGCGCGGATGACCTGCTCCTCTTCGCCCTCCGCGAACACGACGCTCTTGGGCGATCGATGCAGACGGTCGAACACCCGCTGCAGCACGCCGGCCACCGGATCGCGCCGCGAACGCAGCTGATGCGTATACCCGTCCATGTCGACAATCGGACGGCGCGCCACGCCGGTGTCCATAGCCGCCTTGGCCACCGCCGGCGGCACATAGGAGATGAGCCGCGGATCGAACGGTACCGGGATGATGTAGTCGGAGCCATATTTGGGCCGCATGCCGTACGCCGCCGCCACCTCATCGGGCACGTCTTCGCGCGCGAGGTCGGCGAGCGCCCGTGCCGCTGCGATCTTCATCTCCATGTTGATGGTGGTGGCGCGCACGTCGAGGGCGCCGCGGAAGATGTACGGGAAGCCGAGCACGTTGTTGATCTGGTTCGGATAGTCGGAGCGGCCGGTCGCCATGATGGCGTCGTGGCGGATGGCGGCGACCTCCTCCACCGTGATCTCGGGGTCCGGATTGGCCATGGCGAAGATGATCGGCTTGGCGGACATCGACTTCGCCATGTCCTGGGTCATGGCGCCCTTCACCGACAGCCCGAAGAACACGTCGGCGCCGTCGAGCGCCTCGGCCAGCGTGCGCGCCTTGGTCTTGACTGCATAGCCCGACTTCCACTGGTTCATGCCGTCCTTGCGACCCTCGTAGATCACGCCCTTGGTGTCGCACAGGATGAGGTTCTCGGGCTTGAAGCCGATGGCGCGCAGGAGCTCGAGGCAGGCGATGCCCGCAGCGCCGGCGCCGTTGCACACGAGCTTGGTCGTCTGGATCTCGCGTCCGGTCAGGTGCAGCGCATTGATGAGCCCGGCGGCGGCGATGATCGCCGTGCCATGCTGGTCGTCGTGGAACACCGGGATGTCGAGCATCTCGCGCAGGCGCTGCTCGATGATGAAGCATTCCGGCGCTTTGATATCCTCCAGGTTGATGCCCCCCCAGCTCTTGCCCAGCACCTTGATGGCATTGATGAACTCGTCCGGATCCTCGGTGGAGACTTCGAGGTCGATGGAATCGATGTCGGCAAAGCGCTTGAACAGTACCGCCTTGCCTTCCATCACCGGCTTGGCGGCGAGCGCGCCGCGGTTGCCGAGGCCAAGAATGGCGGTGCCGTTGGTGATGACGGCGACGAAATTGCCCTTGGTGGTGTAGTCGAAGGCGCGGCTTTCATCGTCCGCAATGGCCAGCACCGGCACGGCGACGCCGGGCGAATAGGCCAGCGACAGGTCGCGCTGTGTCGCCATCGGCTTGGTGGCCACGACTTCCAGCTTGCCCGGACGGCCCTGGCTGTGGAACTGCAGCGCTTCCTGGTCGGTGAATTGCGGTCGTTCGCGGCCGGATTTCGGGGACATTGCGGCTCCTGCTCGGCACTCGGCCGGACCGCGAACATTAGCGGAGCAGATGTCGCCGACTCAAGGACGCGGACGGCATGGCGGCAGCTGCGCGTTGGGCGCGGAGCCCGGCGGTCAGCTCCCGCAGGGTTCGGGTCGAACATCAGGATTTCGCATTCGTGGTCAGCTCCGTCGGTTTCGCTGCACTTTCCCGCTTCATCCTGCTCTTCGCGGCGCTCTACGCAGCGTTCGGCGTGGCGTCGCCGTTCCTCCCGGCGTTCCTGGGCGCGCGCGGCCTACCGCCGGAACAGATCGGTCTGGTGCTGGCGAGCGGCACCGCCGTGCGCCTGGTCTCCGGCCCGGCGATGGGCCGGCTCGCTGATCGCCTCGCCGCGTTGCGCGGCGTGCTCGCCGTGTGCGGTGTGCTCGCGGCGCTTGCCGCGCTCGGCTATTTGCCCGCCAACGGCTTCGCGCTCCTGTTCGCGGTCGGCCTGTGGCATGCGGCGGCGTTGGCGCCGATCACAACGCTTGCCGATGCGCTTGCGTTGCGCGCAGCAGCGCACCAGCAGGGCGGCTTCGAATATGGCTGGGTGCGCGGCGCCGGCTCGGCCGCGTTCATCATCGGTTCGGTCGTGGCGGGACAAGCCGTCGGCCTGTCCGGATTGAGCATGATTTTTCCGCTGCAGGCGGGACTGCTCGGCGTTGCGGCCTGCTGCGCCATGCTTGTCCCCGATTCCGCCAGCCGCGGCACCGGCGCGCTCGACCGTGTCGAGGCTGGCTCGGCGCTGCGCGCGCTGTTTGCCTTGCCGCACTTCCGGCCACTGGTGGCGATTGCTGCGCTCGTGCTCGGCAGTCATGCCATGCACGACGCCTTTGCCGTGATCCGCTGGAGCGCCGCCGGCATCGGCCCCGGCACCGCCGGCGTGCTGTGGTCGGAGGCCGTGGCGGCCGAGGTCATCGTGTTCTTTCTCGTCGGGCCGGCGCTGCTCAATCGGCTCGGCCCGGCGCGTGCCATGGCGCTCGCTGCCGCCGCCGGCGCGCTGCGCTGGAGCCTGATGGCGCTCACCGCCGATATCGTGGCGCTGGCGCTGATCCAGCCGCTGCATGGATTGACCTTTGCCCTGCTGCACCTTGCCTGCATGCGCGTCCTCGGCCGCATCGTGCCGCCCGGCCTCGCCGCAACCG